>JANNVG010001067.1:0-2289 GCA_031414395.1 Fimbriiglobus sp. | reverse complement strand
CCGCCCGCCAAGATGCCGCCCGCAGTCGCCTTGCCGTGTCCGCACCACCGCTCTAAGATGCGCGTTCCGATTTTACAACAGAGACTGCACCCGTGAAGTTCCTCCCCGTGTTCGCCCAGGGTGAACCGACCCCGACCCCGGACGCCACGAAGACCGACACGCCGGCCGACGGTGGCGCCGTGGTCCCGCCGGCGGGCGGCGGGCTGTTCGGCGGCGGGATCATGAGCTTTGCCCCGATCATCCTGTTGGCGCTCTTCTTCCTGGTGGTGCTGTTGCCCGCCCAGCGGCGGCGGAAGAAGGAGGAGGCGGCCCGGATGGCGTCGATGAAGCCCGGCGCCAAGGTGATCCTGAACAGCGGCATCGTGGGCAAGATCGTGACCATCAAGGACGGCGAGGACGAGATCGTCATCAAGTCGGACGACACCAAGCTGCGTGTGCTCCGCTCGGCCGTCGCCAGCGTGGTGGACGAGACCGCCCCCGCCACCACCGAACCGGCCAAGAGCTAACACCCCCGACATCATCACCCCGAGAGTGGGCCGTGAGGCCCGTGAGTGACACGCTCATGGGCCTCACGGCCCACGCTCGAATTCGCCTTACGGAACGGACCTGCCATGCGCCGCAACTTCCTCCGCGGACTGATCATCTGCCTGGTGCCCACCCTGCTGGCCGCCGGGTTCATCGGCTGGGCGCTGTACGAGGAGTCGCCCGCCGCCCAGCAGGAGGCGGCCGCCCGGTCCGTGGCCCGCGAGCAGGCGATGAAGGACCTGAGCGCGGCCGTCGCCGTACTCGCCCCCCTCCAACAGGAGGACGACGCCATCCGGGCGCGGGGGGAGAAGCCGACGCCGGAGCAGGAGGAGAAACTGAAGCAGGCGGTGGCCGAGGAGAAGAAGGCGCGGGAGGCGGCGGCCCCGGACGGGTGGAAGCCGCAGTTCCGCCGCGGCATCGACCTGGCCGGCGGCACCAGCCTCATCTACCAGGTGAAGTCGGGCGACCTGGAGGAGAAGGACATCAAGGAGTTGGCCGACAAGCTGAAGATGCGGATCGACGAGAACGACCTGAAAAACGTCGTCGTCCGGCCGGTGGACCGGAACAAGGTGGAGATCATCCTGCCGTTCGTCGGCGGGGCCGGCGGGAAGGAGAAGGCGAACGAGGAGTTCGTGGAGGACGTGCAGCAGAAGGTGAAGCAGACGGGCGTGCTCGAGTTCCGCATCGTGGCCAACCTGAACGACGACGGCCGCGGGGTGGAGGCGGCCCTCGCGTATGTGACGGCCGCGGGCAACCAGCCCGACCTGGACGAGGCGGCGAAGAAGGGCATGCCGCCGCCGGTGCCGCCCGGTACGTTCGGCGTGAAGGCGGCCGGCGAGGAGGAGTTGCAGGTGAGCTACGAGTGGGTGGAACTGGGCAAGGAGGAGCGGGAGTCGATGGGGCTGAGCCAGCGGTACGAGGGCAAGGGGAAGCCGGCCAAGACGAGAGACGGGAAGGACACCACCACCCACTTCTACGACTTCCTGGCGGCCACGCGGGGCAAGCCGTACGTGTCCCGCGACGAGGAGAAGAACGACAACTCCTACGTCCTGTTCAGCCGCACCTTCAGCAAGCAGAAGCCCACCCGCGACGAGGCGGGCAAGACGGTCGAGTACTTCATCCTCACCCGCACGTCGGACGTGGACGCGCTCAAGGTGAAGGACGACGTGAAGGTGAGCGCGGCCTACGGGAACGACCCGCAGAAGGGGCCGATCGTCAGCTTCGACTTCACCGCCGGCGGCAACCGCTTCTACGACCTGACCAAGCGGAACAAGGCGACCGGCTTCCACCGCCAGATGGCCATCATCATGGACGGCAAGCTGGTGTCGTTCCCGCAACTGAACGAGCCGCTGCCCGGCCGCGGCATCATCTCGGGCAGCTTCGACAACAAGAGTGCCACCCAACTGGTGACCATCCTCAAGTCGGGCAACCTGAACGCCGAACTCGACCCCGAGCCGGTGGGCAAGCAGACCATCCCGCCCACCCTGGGCGAGGACAACATCCGCAACGGCCTGATCGCCGTCGTCGCCTCGTTCCTCGCCGTCCTCCTGTTCATGGTCGTGTACTACCGCTTCGCCGGGCTGGTGGCGTGCGTCGCCCTGTTCGTCAACCTGCTGCTGACCGTCGGCTTCATGGTCATCATGAGCGCCGCCTTCACCCTGCCGGGGCTGGCCGGCGTCGTCCTCATGCTGGGCATGGCGGTGGACGCCAACGTGCTCATCTACGAGCGGCTGCGGGAGGAGCGGGAGAAGGGGGCCACCCTGG
>JANNVG010001066.1:0-9312 GCA_031414395.1 Fimbriiglobus sp. | reverse complement strand
AGTTTGCCGAGTTTGCCGCCGCGGGCCAGTTCGACGGCCTTGCGGAACAGCGGCATGCTCCGCCGCTGGGTGCCCGCCTGGAAGACGCGGCCCGTTTTCGTCATGACCGCCGCCAGGTCTTGCACGTTCTTGATCGACAGGCCGCACGGCTTCTCGCAGTAGACGTCCTTGCCGGCTTGGGCCGCCAGGATCGACGCCGGCGTGTGCCAGCGGTCGCCGGTCGCCACCACGACCGCCTGGATGTCCTTTCGCTCGAGGAGTTTTCGCATGTCGCCGTAGGTGACGCAGTCCTTGTTGCCGGACAACTTGTCCACGAGAGCTTTCCCCGACTCGCGGCGGCTCTTCTGCACGTCCGCGATGGCGACGCAGCGGACGTCGGGCAGCCCGAGCATGGCGTTCATCACGTAAGTACACCGGGGGCCGAACCCGATGACGCCAATGGCGATCTTGTCACCGGGGGCCTTGCTGCCGTCGCGGCCGAGGGCGGGTGCGGGGAAAAGGCTCGGAAGCCCTGCCGCCGCCGCTCCGATTGCCAGGCCGGACAGGGCCTGCCGCCGCGTGACTACGGGGCCTGCGGCGACCGGCTCGGCCGTGCCGCCGTGAGCCCCGTTGCCCTGGGAGGTCTTGGTGTCGGCGTTCGTCATCGTCCTGTTCCTGTGGCGAGTTGTGGGGTGGTGGTGTTCGATCAGTTCCGGGTGGTCACTTCTTCGGCGGGGCGTTGAGCGGTGCCCATTTGGGTTCCACGAGCGTCGCGGTCCAGGCGTCGAGTTCTTTTTGCCACCCGGGGGCGGTGTCGGCCTTCGTGGTCGCCGGGTCGGTCTTCTCGCTCACGTCCGCCGACAGGTCGGACAACTCGGCCGGCATCTCGCCGACGCATTCCGGGTGTCGGGGAGCGCTTCCGCGGCGGCGGGGGACGAGAACCGATGAAGCGGTGTGACTCGGCGGCGTCACTTGCGGAAGCCCTTCTCCGTGCCGGGTCGCTTGAGCGCCGCTTCGTCGATGGTGCCCTTCTTCCAGTCGCGGGCCGTTCGCACGTCGGCGGCGACGTCCTCGGTCTGCTTCGGCAGGTCCACCACGCCGGCGCGGTTGTACAGCACGGGCTGAACGTACTGGCCGGTGTACGCAGTCGAGTAGGCCTTCCAGTGTGTGAGTGCGGCTTCGAGGTGCTGCACGGCGGAGGTGCGTTGCTTCTCGTCGCCGGTCTTGTCGAAGAGCGCCAGGTCGCACGCCCCGCGAATCTTGGCCGCGTAGTACAGCCCGAGGTGGGCCATCGTTTCGATGTCGTCGAGCGTCGCCTTGTACTCTTTGGCCTCGGCCGCCGGGGTGACGGTGGCGCGGCGCAGCTCCGGTAGCGCCTTCAGGGCGTTCGTCGCGTTGGCGTGCAGGGTGTCAGCGATCTCCAGCGGGCTGACCCCTTCGGCCTTCTTCCCGGCGAGTACCGCGGTCCGCCAGTCGATGACGTTCTGCACGTTCGCGCCGGGCATCGTGCCGCCTTCGATGAAGTCGCGGACGGTGTAGAACCCCGTCTTCCGGCGGCACGCCTCGGGGAACCACTTGATGTCGATGTCGCCCCAGAAGAAGCGGGTGATGTACGGGAACGTCTTCGAGGCGTCGGCCCACGCGGCGGTGAGCTTCGCCGCGTCCGCACCGGCGAACCGCGCCGCGACCAGTTTCTCGAAGGTGGCGGCCGGCAGTTCCGGGTCGTAGGCCAGTCGCCCCCAGAGGGCGAAGGACAGCCACTGCTTCTGCATCACCGTCGGCCGCGTCGGGCCGGGGTCTTTGGTCAGGAAGTCGCGGCCCCAGGTGTAGCCGTCGGGGCCCATGGAGAAGCCGGCGACTTTGTCCTCGCCGGGGATCGCCTTGATGTACGCGCGGGCGTACTCCACGTCGGCCCAGCGGAAGCTGTAGATGTCGTCGTTCCGCACGGTCAGCCAGGTCCGCAACTTGGGGCTGAGGAGCGGCAGGAGCGGCTTGATCGTCACCGGCTCCGGGATCGAGTACATGTGCGCGACGGAGTACTTGAAGCTCAGGTCGAGCGTGCAGGGCAGGTCCGCGAACTCCTTCTGAATCTCCTCCAGCCCGGTCATGTGGAAGCGGTGGACGAGGCGGAATTTCCGATCCGGGGTGTCCTTCAGCCCGTCGCGGATGCCCTCCCCGTAGGTCTTCCAGAGCCACTGCTCCTTGGTCATGTCCTTGAAGTCTTTGGGCTTCATGTCTTCGCCGGCGGTGACGCCGAACCCCGCCAGCAGCGGGTACGTCTTGATCGTTTCCCGCACGGCGGCGCGGAAGTACTGCACCGTCCGCGGGGCCGTCTTGTCGCCGGTGATCTCGTCCCTCCCCTCGACGCCGAACAGGAAGGTGTTCCAGGTGAACCAGTACACCTGAATGCCGCGAGCCTTCGCCCGCTGCATGACGTCCTGCCAGAACTTGACCTTGTCGTCGATGGTGATCTTCTTCACCACCTCGTGGTTGGCCAGCATCTGCGGCCGGACGAAGTCCTCACCACTGTGGCTGAAGTCGGCGTCGAGTTTCTCCTTGGTCCGCCAGACGTCGTTCAGGGCGACGTTCGGGAACTCCGGCACCTTGACGATGCTCGGGAACGGGTTGAGCGACCAGAGCGAGATCAGGTTGTAACGGTGCCGCGCCATGTCGTCGAACATCTCCTGCCAGAAGTCGATGCTCCACACTTCGGGGATGTTCGCCTGGGCCGCGTCCGCGGGGTCCGAGTAACTCGGCGTCCGCAGGTCAAGGGGGATGTTGAACTTGATGCCGCGCTGCGCGATGTGCGGCTTGTGGTCGGTGTCCTTCAGCTTGTCGAGTTGGCCGGTGCGAATCGCCTCGGCGACATCCAGACCGCCGTACATCGCCCCGACGTCCGTTCCGCCGGTGACGGTGATCGCCCGCACGCCGTCCGTGTGGCTCACGCGGATGGTGTACTGCTGCTCGACGCCGGCCCCGTCCTTCTGCACGAGCAGCGACACCTTGGTCTGGTACTTGTCCTTGCCCAGGGCCGCAGCCTGCACCTTCGCCGCGCGACGGATCTCTTCCGCCGCGAACTTGCCGGGTTCTCCGGTCGGGGTGGAGTTCGCGACCTCGACTTCACCGGCCTGGACGTGCGTCGCGAGTAGGGCGAGGGCAAACAGAAGGCCGCCCAGGCGGAGGGTCGTTCGCATCCGGTCTCCTCGTGCAGGTGGCGTCAGCTTGGAGAGGATCACTTGGTGAACAGGGGTGTCCGACTCCCTCTTTACCGCTTGGAGTCCTTGTCGTGCTTGAAGGTCAGCCCGTCCACGAAGTCGTTCGACTTGAAAAAGGTGGCGTCGCGGACGGGCTTTCCGCCGACGGTGAGGTTCTCGAAGGTGAGGTTGCGGATGCGGGCGTCGGACTGGCCCCACAACATCTGCGGTTCGCCGAGAACGCTCGGCGCGGCGATGGTGATGTTCTGGAACAGGACGCCGGACAGGTCGCCGGCCCCGCCCTTGCGCTCCTCTTTCGAGTAGGGGTTCGGCACGGTCATGCACAGGAAGAACTGCTGGAGCGTCGGCCGCGGGTCTTCGACGTTGATGTTGCGGAACGTCACGCCGGACCCACCCTCGCCGTTGTTTTCCCCGCGGATGTTGAACACCCGGCCGCCGCTCCAGTGGTGCCACTTGGCGCGGGAATAGATCACGTCGCAGTCCTCCACCACCAACTTGCGGCCCTTCAACTGCGGCACGCTGCTGAGGACGAAGGACGAGCCGTTGGCGTCGTTCCACAGCACGCACCGGCGGATGCCGAGGCCGTTGACGTACAGCGAATCGTCCTGGGTGCGGAGGAAGCAGTCCTCGACGAGCGTGTTGCCGAAGGGATTGATGCCATCGCCGTTCGCCCGCCAGGTGAAGATCTTCGTCCACTTCACTTCGTTCGGGTGCCCGTCCTTAAAGGGGTTGATGAGCATGAGCGAGTGCGTGGCGGAGTCCGCGATCGTGACCCCTTCGACCCGCGTGTCGGTGGCACCGGCGACCTCGATCGGGCGAGACCGGCCGTGCTCCTTCTCCTTGGCCGGCGGGTCGGCGTACTCGGGGTGCTTCAGCCGCGCCCCCGACAGCGTGCCGTGGCCGAAGATGCGGATGTGATGGCCGTCGCCCCATTTGGTGCTGGACAGCGTACCGTACACTATGGCGTCGCCGGGGATGTAGTAACTGCAGTTGGCGCGGAGCGGGTAGGCCAGCCCGATGTCGTGCACCCCCGGCAGGAAGTGGAGCGTGGTCCACTTGCCGTCGGTCGGCGGTTTCTCGCCCGGTTTCACCGTCACCACCCCGGAGTCGCCGGGCTTCGGTTTGCCCTCAAGCGGCGGGTTGGCGAAGAGTGAGATGGTGTGAATCGGCGGCCCGTTGTACCCCTTGCCCGTGTCCTGCTCGTCCATCTGGCCGTCGATGTCCACGGCCACGAGGCAGGGCTCGTCGAGGGTGACATACGCCTTGCCGTCCTTGACCACGCACGCGGACGCCTTCCGCTTCGGATGCACCGCGGCAGTGCGGATCGCCTGACCGTTCCCGCGGGCGATCTCCACCTCCACGGCCCCGGCCGTTTCGAAGTTCACGTAGGTGTGGGTCCACCCGGCCAGGGAGTCGAAGTAGGCGTCGGTCTTCTTCTCGACGGTTTTGCAGGCCGTCACCCACGCGAAGGCGCTCTTCCACTCCCCCTTTTCGGCAGAGCGGACTCGCACCTTGTAATGCTCCGACGGTTTCAGACCGGGCACGGGAGGGTAGACGGTCAAGTTGTCGACCGCCGCGGCCTGCGGTGCGAGCAGCAGGGCGGCGATGAGCGTGGCGGTCTGTTTCATGGTGTGGATTCGCGTGCCTGGTTGCCGATCATGCCGCCAAGCAGTGCGCGCACCTGAGGAGTTCAGCAGCCGTATGACACTGTACAACCAATGGCTCCGGATGGCGATCACCTCGCGCGGTGGACATCATCCTGCGGAGTATACCCGAGGGCCGTTCGGGCGGCGGTCAGATCCCACCGCATCCCGGTGTTGGCCGACATGCCATTCACAACGAGGAACGGTTCGGGCAGCGGGATACTCAGGCAGCAGTCCATCAGGTGCAGGAAGTCGCGGTCGGACAGCCACATGTTGCGGAACCACTCACCCCGCTCGGGTGGTAGCTCGCCGGGCACGTTCACCCCGCGCCACACCCACCCGACGCGGACGGCGAGCACTTCCAGCCCGTGGGCCGCGGCGTACTGCCGGCCGACGCGCTCGCCGAGCAGTTTCGTGGCGGCATAGGCCCCGCTGAACCGCTCGGCCCCGTCCGCGACGTACCTCAACCCCGGCTTCGGCGGCAGGCTCTCGGTGATCAGCACCGGCGGGCCGTCCTGGTAGCCGCCCATTACGTGGTTCGAACTGGCGAAGACGACCCGCCGCACGCCGTGAACCGCCGCGGCTTCATACACGTTCAGCATGGCATCGACGTTCGGGCCGAGCAGTTCGGGCCACTCCTGGTACGCCACCGGGTTCCCGGCCAGGTGGACGACCGCTTGCACCCCGTCGAAGTGTCGCGTCCAGTCGCCCCACCTGCTCAGGTCGGCCGCGTGGCCGCCGTTGCTCTCGCGGCGGTCGAGCAACACCCGCCGGGTGCGACCGGCGAGGTGGGCCGCGAGCTTCGCCCCGAGGTTCCCGCTTGCCCCGGTGATGAGTACGGATGTCGGTAGTGTCACGGTTTCTCACCGGTGATCTCGGAGAGTAGCTTGTAGAACCCCTTCTTTCGCTCGCTGCTGGTCTTCCAGTTGACGGGTACGGACTGGTATCCCTCGTCGAACTTTTCGTCCTTCATGCGGAAGTCGAAGTAGCCCCACGAGGCGTATTCCGTCACCGCCGCCGCGAAGTTGTTCGCCGGCTTGTCGAAGTCGAAGTGGTCGTCCTCGTTGAACAGGATCGGCACGGGGCGGTAGCCGTCCACCTTGCGGGTCTGTTGCACCATCTCGGTGATCCGTTTCGGCTCCTTCACGCCGTTGCCGTGCAGCAGCAGGAAGTCGGACGCCTTCACGACGTTTGCTTTCGGCACCGCACCTCCGCCGTAACTGGTGCCGGCGAGCAGCGTTTGCTTCTTCTCCGCGCTCCGCGTCTTCACCCGCTCGATGAGTTCATGCACCCGCTCCGGCTTGAGGATGTCGTGGTCGTAGGCCTTCACGTTGCACTCGTTGTCCACCTCCACCAGCACGTTCGTGTACTTCTTGGCGACGAGCCAGTCGACAGCCGCGTCCACCCCCGCGATCACCGCTTTCTCGTCCGTCACCCGCTCGTCCTGGCCGAAGTAGTACAGCCCGAGGATGACCACCATGCCGAGGTCGTCGGCCTTGTCGATCACCTTCGCCAACCGGGTGAGGTACTTCTCATCGAGCGTGCCGTCGGCGTTGATGGCCGAGTTGTGCCACGGCTGACTCTTCGAGTACCCCTCCGGGCTGCCGCCCTGCAAATTCAGCGTGACGGCCAGCAACCCGTGCTTCCGCCACGTCGGCATCATCTCGAGGAACTCAGCCGTGTTGCGATCGGCGTCCCACTTCTTGGTGTCCGGGTACGCCCACTTCACCACCGTCTCCGGGTTGCGGTCGTCGAACGTGGCCTGCACCATGCGGCTGTTCATCAGCAGCCCTTCGATCGGCTTGCCGTTCCAGGTGCGGCCCTTGTACGTCGACTGACCGTTGATCTGGAACTTGTCCTGCTCGATGCTCACGGCGGTCTTGCGGCTGGGTGGATCGGCGGCGCAGGTGGAAGACACGACGGTCAACAGTGCGAGCACAAGTACGAGTCGCATGAGCGGACCTCAGCGGTTGGCGGGCGGTGTGTCGGGGGGGGACTGCTTGTGCAACGCCTCGCGGGCGGCCTTCAACGCGGCGGCCGACTCCGACGAGTTCGCCAGGTTGTTCAACTCGGTCGGGTCGGTGTCGTGGGCGTACAGTTCCGCGCCGATGAGTTTGCCGTCCTTCCAACCCCGCCATTCGGTGTAGCGGTGGGTGGGCGTGCGGACACTGTACCCCATCGCGTCCGGCAGCTTCGATTCGGTGCGGTCATAGTACGCTGGCCGTGGGTGCTGAGTGAAAGCGGCAGCCATGACCGACTCCGACGGGGCCTTCAACACCGGCACCAAGCTGACCCCGTCCAGTTTGTCCGGCGTCTTCAGACCGCACAGGTCGGTTAACGTCGGGAACAGGTCGATCAACTCGGCGAGCGACTTGGTCGTGCCCGGCTTGCCGTCCGGCGTGGCCACGATCAGCGGCACGCGGGCGTCGTACTCGAAGCACGACGTCTTCCCCCACAGGGTGTGCTCGCCGACGTGGTAGCCGTGGTCGCTGACGAACACCACCACCGTGTTCTCCCGCAACTTCAACTCATCCAGAGCGGCCAGCACCTTGCCCACCTGGGCGTCCATGAAACTGATGTTGGCGAAGTACCCGTGCCGCATCTCGGCCGCCTGCTCCGCCGTAGGCGTTCGCGTCTTCGGCGGCAGGAGCAGGACTTCGCGGCTGTCGTGGAAGGCGATGTCCACCGCGTCTTTCGGCCGGGCCGGGTGGAGCTTCGGCAGTTTGGCGCGGTCGTACAGATCCCAATACTTCTTCGGGGCGTTGAACGGGGCGTGCGGTTTCCAGAACCCGACGGCGACGAAGAACGGCTTGTCCTTCACCTCCTTCAGAACCTTCACCGCTTCGGCCGCCACCCGCCCGTCGTAGTACGCCTCGTCCGGCACGTCGCGGCACTCGGTGACGGTCGTCGCCCCGTAGTTCCAGTCGGACAGTTTCGCCAGGTTGTCCGGCAGGTCGCCCTTCACCTGCGGCTTGTCGTCGCCGTGATTGGCGTAGTGCAAAAACTCGTCGGCACTCCACGACCGGCGGTCGCCTTTCTCTTGGGTGTGCCAGTTGTGGAAGATCTTGCCGACGCCGCGGGTGGCGTACCCGTTGGCCTTGAAGTGCTCGGGCAGGGTGAGCACGTCCGGGTTGAGTTCGCGGAAGTGGGTGCCGTTGTTCCACAGGTGCAGGGTGTCCGGCCGTTTCCCACACAGGAACGACGACCGCGACGGGTTGCACACCGCCTGCTGGCAGTACGCCCGCTCGAACACCACCCCGCGTTTCCCCAGGGCGTCCAGGTGCGGGGTCTTCGCCGCCGACCCGTAGCACCCGAGTTCCGCCCGCAAATCGTCGGCCACGACGAACAGCACGTTCCGCTTCGGCGGTTCGGCGGCGGGAGCGTTTGTGGCGTGGAGTGCGGCCGCGATCAGCACGGCGGGGAGGAGTGGCGTTCGCATTCGGGGGGTGCCGGTGGGCGACGGGTGTCCAGACAATACCCCGCCACAAGCAGTCTCATCAATCGAAATGTGCGAGTGCGAGCGGATTGTCGGCGGTGGCAGCAATCCGGCGGTCGCCTACCAGGTGCCAGACTGCGGCAGTGCCGGCGGGAGGCACTGCCCGCTCCCCAGGAACAGACGCCATGACCGATCGAAACGACCCCGACCAGGGGCAACAACCGCCCTTCACCCGCCGCGAGTTCGCCCGTGCTGGAGTTCGAGAAGGGCGTGACCCCCGTGGTGAAAGTGACCGCCGCGAAGAGCGGCGAGGTACTGTACGCGGTGCGGGTGAACGGGCCGACGTTCCAACCGCCGGTGTTCGCCGCCGGCAAGTCACACCATCGCCGTGGGGCGGGATTCACCCGACGGGATGCCGGTGGAAGGCGTCGAGGCGACGGCCGAGAAGAACGCCGCCGGCACCCGGAAGGTCAAGATTTGATCCGGCGAGTCGCGGGCCGGCCACGGGGCCGAGGAGCGACCCGAGGGTGGACAACCACTGACACAACCTGGGGCGCGGGATGGAAGTACGATAGACCACGTTCCGTCCGAGGTGGGGTAACCCCATCGTCCCAAACGGGGCGACCGTGGTCTGCGGCCTACCCGTTTCCCCGTCCCAGGCGTCATGTCGCGGGCAGTGCTGGACTGGCAGGGAACTCGAAGGGAAAGACCTGCATGGGTGCAAAACGGGGACTGCGAGCATGGACGGTTTATGGCTGACACGCTCGCCCCCGCTCCCCCGCCGGCGGCACCGGCGGGGGAGCGGGGGCGAGTGTTACTGCATCCCTGTTGCTCTCAGACTCCGTTTGCCGGGCCGCTACTTGCTGATCTGGATGTCTTCGACGAACTCGTTGACCGTGAAGTCCGACTGAGTCATCGGCTTGCCGCCCATCGTCACGTTCTTGAAGGTGATGTTCCGGATTTTCGCTCCGGCGTGGCCCCAGAGAAGTTGTGGTTCGCCCAGAACGCTCGGTGCGGCGATGGTGATGTTGTCGAAGAG
>JANNVG010001065.1:0-9297 GCA_031414395.1 Fimbriiglobus sp. | reverse complement strand
CGCCGGCGGCGGCAAGCCCGCGGCACACCTGGCGGGTGTAGTCGCTCACCCCGCCCGGTTGCGGCGGGTACTCGCCCGTCAGGATTGCCCAGGTGGTCATCCGGCACCCGCGGCGAGGAAGGGAACCAGCCGATCCAGGTGGGCGGCGGGGGTGAACCGCTGTGCCGTCTGCCAGGCGCCGACGCCGAGCGCGTGGCGGTGGGTGTCGGTGGCGAGCGCCCGCACAAGGGCGGCGGCCAGTTGGTCCGCCCGCGGATGATCGCCGGGGGCCGACTCCCCCGACACACCCGGAGCGAGCCAGTCGGGGATTCCCCCCGTGGCGAACGCGACGGCCGGCAAGCCGACGCACCCCGCCTCAAGGCCCACCAGTCCGAACGGTTCCGGCCACACGCTCGGCACCGCCAACAGGTCGGCCGCCCGCATTTGTGCCACCACGCCCGCCCGGTCGAGCCACCCGTGCCACTCGCACGACACCCCCCGCCGGCTCGCTTCGCCCTCACACGCCGCTCGCTCCGGGCCATCCCCGACGACCACGAGCGTCAACCGCCGACCCGACTCCGCCCCGGACATCTCGACGGCGGCGATCAACTCCCGCAACCCCTTCAGCGGGGTCAGCCGGCCGACGAACAGCACCCGGTCGGTTCGCGGGCTCTGGGCGGGCGGGTCCGGGTCGGGGGTCACGTCCGGCGGGAAGAGGGGGACCACACGCACCCGCTCGGCACCGTTCCGCTGCACCTCTGCCGCCATGTGTCGGCCGGCCACCAGCACCGCCCGATACTGCGGAAGCAGCCGCTGCCGGGTGCGGTTGTCACGATACAGCCGCAGGGCGGTGAGCGGGTTGACACCGCCGCACCGCCGCGGCAGGTACACCCCGAGACACGCAGGCCCCAGCCGCCGCGAACACGCCTGCCACCCCGGCGCGGCGTGGCACTTGGTGCCGCTCACGCACATGCCGCCGTAGTTGTGGGCGTACCGCACGGTGGGGAACCGCTCGACGAGTGCCGCGTCCGTTTCCGCCGCGGGCATGTCGTGGGTGAACGCCAGGTCCGGGCGGAAGGCGACGGCGGCGGTCAGGTCGTTCACCCACGCCGGCACACCGGGGCAGCCGTCGAGGATGTCGGCCTGCCCCGGCGTCGGGCCGAACGCCGTCAGCACGCCGACTTCCAACCCCCGCTCCCGCAACAACGGCAGCACCGCCCGCAGGTACGTCTCCACGCCCCCGACGACCGCCCGGTGTGTGGTGGCGATCAGCACCCTCATGCGTCTTCACCCGCGTAGGCGGCCAGGCACCGCCGCACCACCGCGGCCCACGAGAACAGTTCCAGCACCCGCCGCCGCCCGGCCTCGCCCATCCGCCGCGCCGGCTCCGCGTGGTCCCGCAGCCACTCCAGTTTGGTCCGGAGTGCGGCCGGGTCGTTCGGCGGCACCACGAACCCGGTGTCCCCGTCGGCCACCACTTCCGGCAGGCTGGCCACGTCGGTGACGACCGCCGCCGCCCCGCACGCCATCCCTTCGAGCGGCGTTTGCCCCAGCAACTCCGGCACCCGCGACTCGTTCCCGAAGCAGTCGCGGTAGACGCTCGGCAGCACCACACACACAGCCCGCCGGTACGCCCGCACCACTTCGGCGTCGTCGCAGTCGGGGCGAAACAGCACCCGCTTGCCGGCGGCCAGCTCCCGCAACCGGGCGTGGTACGGGGCCGCGTACGGGCGACCGATGAGTTCGAGCGACAGCCCCTCGGGGAGAGCGTCAATGAGCACGTCCACCCCCTTGTGCGGCATCAGCCGGCCGACGTACACCACGAGCGGCTCGCGGGGCACCGCCGCCGACGGCGAGAACAGGTCCGCGTCCACCCCGCCGAGGATCACCCGGTGCCGCGGGGGAGTGCCGCCGGCCAGCGCGCGGCTGTACTCGCTGATGTGCAGGTGCCCGTGAAACCAGTCGGCCGACTTCACCCGTGCCCCGAGGCACCACCCGCCGCCGCCCAGGTCGGAGGTGAACGCCCGCCGCCCGCTCAGTCGGCCGAGCAGGGCGGCGATCTCGGACGCCAGTGTGTGCGTCTGGTGACAGTGAATCACGTCGGCCGACGCCACCGCCAGGACGAGGCCGGGGTGCAGCGGGTTGGACTTCTGCCCGCGGACCGCCCACGCCGGCCCGAGCACCCGCACGCGCAGCCCGTCCGGTGTCGTAAACCGTTCCGCCCGGTCGCCGCACGCGACCAGGGAGGTGGGCACCTCGCGGGCCATGTGCCGGGCCAGTTCGAAGGCGTACCGCTCGCCGCCGCCGTACACGCCCCCGCGGCCGAACAGGGCGGGCGTGATGTGGGTGACACGAAGCGGGTTCACGCCGCCCCCTTCACGACTTCCAACTCGAAGTAGAGGAACCACGCCGGGAACGTCCAGGCCCACCGCCGCTCGTAATAGGCCGGCCATCGGTTGGCCAACCGGTGAACCAGCTTGTTGGGCAGCGTCGGGTGGAAGACGATCTTCGCGGCCCGCTTGCGAAAGCGGCGGTCGGTGTAGAAGTCGAACTCGTTGTCGCCGGTGAAGTAGTTGAAACTGGCGACGGAGAAGTAGTGCTTGTGCGTCGGGTCGGTGAAGGCGTTCGCGCACGAGTAGTGCGGCACGGTGATCTTCACCACCGCGCCGTCGGCGCACACGCGGTGGATCTCCTCCATCGCCTTCACCACGTCGGTCAGGTGTTCGATCACGTCGTACGCCCGCACCTCGCGGAAGTGGCCGTCCGGCAGCGGCCACGGGGTGACGTCCAGGTTGTGAACCACGTCCGGGTTGGTGGCCGCCACCAGGTCCACGTTCACCGCGTCGGGGTGGTACTTCTTCCCCGCGCCGAGGTGAAGGACCGACCTGTCGGTCGGAATCACGAGCGCCTCCCGATCAGGGTGAGCCGGTGACCCGGCGGGCGGTGCGGCGGACGGCCCCGGCGAATCCGGACAGCCGCCGGCTCGCGGCGTCCACAGCCCGCACCCAGCCCGAGTCGCGGTGCAACCCGCGGGCGAACTGCTCCAGTTCGGCCGCGATGTTGTCCAGTCCGTGAATGCTGACCTCGGAGAACTTGAACCCGTTCTCCCAAAACAGCCAACTCACCTTCCGCTCCTCCGGCAGCCGGCGGAGGAACGACGGCGGCAGGTTGAACCGCCGGTCGGCGTGAATCATGTGGTACTTCTGGGTGAACCGCACCTGGGCTGTTGGCTCGTCGATGTCGATGAGCCAGCGGTGGTGCGACAACCCGGCGATCCGATCCGACTCCCACCCGCGACACGTCTCGGCCGCCCGCGACGGCACCTCCACGTACCCACGCTTCGCCACCCGCACCATCTCGGCGCACACCCAGAGCGGGTCGCGGATGTCCTCCAGGACGTGCGAGCAGATGACGAAGTCGATCTCTTTGTCGCGGAACGGGAGTGGGTCGGCGCAGATGTCGAGCCGGTGCCATCGGTCGGCGGTGAACCGCTCCACGTCCCCCCCTTGGCTCCCGAACAGGCCGACCGTCTTGTAATACCCGCGGGTCTCGTACGGCTCGGCGTCCACGACGTGATCCGCCCGGTTGAACGGGCACGCCCACCCGCCGATGTCCAGGACGACATCCGTCGGGCCGACCCGCGCCAGCACCTCGGCTTCATTCGGCGGAAACACGCTCGCCCTCCGTTGATCCACCGGCCCGCACCGCCCAGTCGAACCGGCCGAGTACGGTCCCGCTCGACATGGCGGCCTCCGGGGCCGTGTGCGGGTACGGCATGACCGGCAGCACCTGGAACTGGCACGCCCGTTCGAACCGATCCACCACGCCCACATGCCCGTCCACCACGAACAGGTCGATCGAGTAATCGCCCGGCTTCAGCCACGGGGCGTGGATGGTCAACTCGCCCTCGACCTCGCCGGGCGGCAGGTCGAGTGGAGGGCCGACGAACCGCGAGTCGCACTGGCAAAGGAGGTCGCCGGCGGAGTCGTTCAGGTGGGCCGACAGGCTCACCCGCGGCGGGTTCGGGGTCACCACCTTCACCCGGAAGCCGACCACCTTCGGTTCGTCCGGGCGGTACTGCGAGCGGTGCGGTGCGGCGTGGGTGAACCGCACCTCCCCGCTTCCCGGTCGCCGACCGGCGTCCGCTGCCTCACCCCTCGCCGACTCCAGCGACTGATAGTACCGGGCGACGCCCGAGACCGCCTCCCCCTGGTACTCCATCCGCCCGCGGTCGAAGACGCACACCGACGAACAGAGGGCGGCGATGGTCTGCATGTTGTGGCTGACCACCAACACAGTTCTTCCTCCCCTCGCCACCTCGCCCATCTTCCCGAGCACCTTCTTCTGGAACTCGGCGTCGCCGACGGCCAGCACCTCGTCCACCACCAGGATTTCCGGCTCCAGGTGGGCGGCCACGGCGAACGCCAGCCGCACATACATGCCGCTACTGTACCGCTTCACCGGGGTGTCCAGGAACCGCTCCACCTCCGCGAACGCCACGATCTCGTCGAACTTTCGCGCGATCTCGGCCCGCCTCATGCCCAGGATCGACCCGTTCAGATAGACGTTCTCCCGGCCGGTCAACTCCGGGTGGAAGCCGGTGCCCACCTCCAGCAGACTGGCCACCCGCCCGTTCAGCGTCACCCGCCCGGTCGTCGGCTCGGTGATGCGGCTGAGGATCTTCAGCAGAGTGCTCTTGCCCGCCCCGTTCCGCCCGATGATCCCCACCACCTCCCCCTCGTTCACCTCGAAGCTCACGTCCGTCAGCGCCCAGAACTCCTCGCGCGTCGTGCGGGCGGGGCGGCGGAATAGGCCGAACCCGCCCTTCACCCCGTCGGCCAGCACGTCCCGCAGGGTGCGGTAGCGCGGCCCGCCGGCGGCGTGGCGGAGCAGGTACTTCTTGCCCAGTCCTTCGACGCGGATGATCGGTTCGGGCATGGCGAGTCAGACCAGGTGGCAGTGATGTCTTGCTGTAGCCGGGGTCTGTGACCCCGGTCCTGACCGGCCTCACAGAGGCCGGCTACAGCAAGACATCAACGCAATCCGGTGTCAGATGACGTCGGCGAACGTCCGCTCGGTGCGGCGGAAGTACCACACGCCGACGAGGAGGGCGGCGAGTGTCACCGCCAGGGAGAGCAGCCAGCCGCCGCCGGCGAACGGGTCGCCCACGCCGAGCAGGCTCCACCGCAGGCCGTCGATGACGAACACCATCGGGTTCAGGTGGTATACCAACTGGTACTCGCCTGGCACCTGGGACGTGGCGTACCCGATGGGCGACACGTACACCCCGAACTGGACGACGAACGGCAGCACATACCGCACGTCGCGGAACTGCACGTTCAGCGCGGACAGCCCGAACCCGAACCCGAGAGCGGTGGCGGCGGCCAGCAGCAGGAAGAGGGGAACGAACACCACCTGCCACGGCGGCACCAGGCCGGCGTACAGCAGCAGGCCGGCCACGAACGGGCTGAGGACGAGCAGATCGACGACCGGCACGCCCAGGCCGCTGAGCGGCACCAGCAGGCGGGGGAAGTACACCTTCGACACCAGGTTCGCGTTGGCCACCAGGCTGTTCGACGCCTCGGTCAGGACGGCGGCGAACAACTGCCAGCCCGTCATGCCGGCGAGGACGAACAGCGGATACCACACGTCGCCGTCGGCCTGGAGTTTCGCCACCCGGCTGAACACGACCGTGAGGACGACCACGGTGACGAGCGGGCGGGCGACTGCCCAGCCGGCGCCGAGGACCGTCTGCTTGTAGTGGACGGCCACGTCGCGGCGGGCGAGCTGGGCGAGCAGGTCGCGGAACGCCCACAGGTCGAGCCAGTACTGGCGGTCGGCGCGGCCGGGTTCGAGGACCAACGGGTGGCGGGTCACGGGCGTTCACTCGTGCGGGTGGCGGGGACAGGCCGGTGGGGCGGCGGGCCGGCCGCGAGCACTCCCGTCATGGTGAGGAGCAGCACCGCCGACGGCACCGACGACAACATTCCGGTGCCGATGAACGCCGTCGCCCAACTGCCGAGGACGACGGCGTACATGAGCACGCGGCCGAGCTGCCACGGCACGCCGAACGATGCCGGCGGCACCCGCACCGCCAGCCAGCCGAGGAACGCCAGCCACAGCCCCAGCCCGACCCACCCCTGATCGACGGTGATGCGGCTGTACTCGTTCTCCAACCCGACCGGCTCCGGGGCGCGGTCGGACAAGAAGTACGGGATGCTCGTCCCCACCGACGACCCCATCCCCGCGCCGAACGGGTAGCCGACGAGGATGTCGAGCAGCCCTTCGTTCACGCTCCCCCGCACCCGCTGCGTCACCAACTCGGTGTCATCCAGTGTGCCCGCCCGCCGCAACCGCTCGGACGTGCTGGCCAGCCCCACCACCCCCGCCACGAGCACGCCCGCCGCCAGCCCGAACCACCCCGAGAACCGACTGCACACCCACGCCACCACGACGGCCACGCCGAAGACGATGAGCGGGCTGCGGGCGGCACACAGGAGCAGCCCGGCGACCGCCGCCGCCACCCCGCACGCGGCCAGCAGGCGGTCGAGCGCCCCCGCCCGCCCGAGCAGGCGGTCGAGCAGGAAGGGCAGCGTGGCCAGCATGGTGCCGCCGTAGCCGTGGGCGTTCAGGAAGGTGCTCGGGATGCGGAAGGCGGTGGCCCCGGCCACGTCGTTCGAGCGGTACATGATCTCCGTCACCGCGTTCTTCGGGAACACGGCCTCGATGCCGTTCTCGTACTCGTACCCGGCCACCGCCAGGGCCACCAGGTTCATCACCCCGAGCGTGCGGGCCAGGGCGGTCAGGTCGGCGTCCGTCATGCGGGTGGCCACAAGCACGACCGGCAGGAACCACACCGTGCCCCGCAGGGCGACGAGCTGCACCAGGTAGTCGTTCACCGGGATGACGGCGAGCAGGGCCGGCCAGGCGGTGAGCAGCAGCACGAACAGGCCGGCGGTGGACCGCACCACGGGGCCGAGCTGCCGCGAGTGGAAGGCGAATACTCCGGCGTACAGGCCGAGCACCCCGGCGTCGAACATGAAGGTGGAGAACACGCCGAGGAAGTTGGCCCGCACTACGCCGTTCAGGTAGCCGACGGCCACCACCGCCGCCAGCCCCCACCCGAGCGAGCGGGCGGAGGCGAGCAGGGCGAGCGCGAACGCGGCGAACGGGAAGAGCAGGTCCATAGTGGTGTGCCATACCGGACTGCGGTGATGTCTTGCTGTAGCCGGGGTCTGTGACCCCGGTCGGACCGGCTTCACAGAGGCCGGCTGAAACAGCAGATCACCGCAACCTGGTGTCACCCGCGAGCGGCGTACAGGCGGGTGAGCGGCGGGGCGAGCAACTGCTCGTCCGTCACCGGCCGGCCGGTCACGCCGCACAGCTCGTAGCCCCACCCGCGTAGCAGCGTGAGGCACTCCCGCGGGTCACCGCCGGCCGTGCGGATTAGGTCGGCGTGCAGTTCGACGAACAGGTGCGGCGGGTGCGGCCCGCGGAGAGTCGCCTCGCCACCCCGCAGCACGCCCAACTCGAACCCCTCCACGTCCACCTTCACGTGCGTCGGCAGGCCGCACTCGGCCGCCAGTTGGTCGATCGTCACCGTGTCCACCCGCACCTGCTCGGACGCCGGGTGATCGACACCGGGGCGGACGAAGTAGCCGGCCGACCCGATGCCCGCCGACACCATTCCCATGCTGCCCGCCGCCTCCCCCGCCGCCGCCCGGATCACCCGCAGCCGCCCGCCCAGCCCGTTCACCCGTGCCTGGTACGCCGTCACCCGCGCGGCGAGCGGCGACGGGTCCACGGCCACCGCCCGTGCGGTCGGCCCGCCGTAGTGCAGGGCGGCCAGGCTGAACAGCCCGAAGTGCGCGCCCAGGTCGAACAGCACCATGCCGGGCGAACACCGCGCGACGAACTGGTCGAACTCGGCCGCCTGTTCGGGGTCGGTCTGTTGCGCGTGGTACGCCGAGCGGTACGCGCCGGGGTGGCTGCGGAACACCCAGCCGGGGCGGAGGGTGAGGGTCGCCGGCCACTCGCACCGCGCCCGCACGTCGGCGACCGCCCAGCGGACGGCCTCCAGCGGGTGCCGCACCCAGTTGCGCACCGCCCGCGGCAGGACGGCGCGTGCCAGTTTCTTCCCCACGCCCATCCTCACCTCCGCCCGAGCCGGTCGGCGTAACACAGTACCTGTGTCTCCGGGTCGCACAACTGCCGCGCCCGCGCCGGACCGCGTTCACCCAACATCCGCCGGCGGGCGGGGTCATTCAACAGACCCCGCAAGGCGTCGGCGACCGCGCCCGCGTCCCCCGGCGGAGTGAGCACCCCGCACGAGTAGTCGATAATTTCCAGCGCGCCGCCGATGGCCGACGTGACCACCGGCAGCCCGGCGGCCAGCGCCTCGACGAACACCAGCCCGAACGACTCCGGCCCGGTGTTCGGTTGACACAGCACGTCGGCCGACACCAACAGCCGCGGCACGTCGGGGCGCTGACCGGCGAACCGCACGCGGTTCGCAATCTCCAACCATTCGACCGTCGCCTTCAACCGCCCCACCTGGGCCACATCCGCCGGACTCGCCGTCCCGCCGACCACCCACGCCACCCAACCGGCGACATCCCGCAAGCGGCCGAGTGCGTCGAGCAGCACCGCGTGCCCCTTCAGACACTCCACCCGACAGGCCATCAGGATGACGACGGCGTCTGTCGGCGTGTTGAACTCGGCCCGCACGGCCGCACGGGTGGCGACACGATCCGCCGGCAACTCCACCTGAACCGGCAGGTAGACCACTTCCGTCCGCACGCCGGGGAACAGTTTCGGCACGGTGGCGGCGGTGAATCGGCTGTTGGCGACGACCGCATTCGGGTAGGTGTAAGCGGCCCAGCGGTCGAGCCAACTCGGGCGGTCGAGCGGGCCGTGGGCGAAGAACACCAGCCGCACCCCGCTCCGCCACACCGCCGGCCCGCACACCAGCAGCACCCACGTGCTGTGAACGACGACCACGTCCGGCCGGCGGTCGGCCAACACCGCCCGTAGTCTTCGCCGCGCCCGCCACACCGACCACGGCCAACGGAGCCGCACCGCCCCCAAGTCGTGGACCGGCACCCCGGCGGTGGTCAGTTCGTCCCACACCCGCCCGCGGAAGCAGAGGGCGAACTCGGTGGCCACGTCCGGCGTCAGGTGCCGCAGCTTCGCCAGGGTGACGAAGAACGTCTCCACCCCGCCGAACAGGTTGCCCGCGCCCACGTGCAGCACCTTCACCGCGTCGCCTCGATGGAGTGTCGCCGCACGCTCCGCGGGCGGAAACCTAGACCGCCCGCG
>JANNVG010001064.1:0-5784 GCA_031414395.1 Fimbriiglobus sp. | reverse complement strand
CCGCTCCCGCGATTTGAAAGCCCCCGTGGTGTGTGGGCTGACGCGCCGCGACCGCGTGGGTGCGGGTTTTGTACCACCGCCCCCTCGCGGTCGCGGCTCGTTCGACTGCTTCCCCGACACCCCGTCGCCGGCCGAGTGGTGTCTTCGCCCGCTCCCTGGCGGTCGCGGCTCGTTCAGGTCATTTCGCCACCTTCCACTCGGCGCCGGCCGGCAGGATGAACGCCTTGCTGTGCTGGCGGAGGTCGTCCGTCGCCCCCGGCTTCCGGGTGAACGTGACGGTGGTCTTGCCGTCCTTCGTGACCGCCGCCGACGCCAATTGGTCCTTGCCCGACCCCTGCCACTGGAAGAGCAGCACGTACTCGGTTTTCAGATCGGCCTTCACGTTCGACCCGAGCGCGCCGAGCGGGGACAGCTTCAGGTCGCCGGCGCTGGTCAGCTTGAGCGGCTCGTTCAGCTTCGACTCCTTGTTGAAGTCCAGCTTGAACTCGGCCAGGTCGATCTCCCGCGCCTCCACCTTCTTCGGCGGCTCCGCCGGGACGGTGGGTCTTGCAAAGCCGGTTTGCACCGTTTGCCCGAAGGCGGTGAGCGTGGTCAGCCCGCACAGCACCAGCACGGCGGCGAGTCGCATCGGTCGGTCCTCGGAGGGGTTAAACGTGGTCGGCGTTTTCGCCGCGAGCGGGGACATTGTACCGCCCACCCGTCTTGCTGTAGCCGGCCTCTGTGAGGCCGGTCAGACCGGGGTCACAGACCCCGGCGACAGCCGAACGATCTCGAACTACTTCCCGGCCTTCCACTCCGCCCCGACGGGCAGCGCGAACAGGTGCGCGTGCTGCCGCAGGTCTCGTGTCAGGCCCGGCTTCATCGTGGTCGTCACGGTGGTCTTGCCGTCCTTCGTCTCCGCCGCGTGGGTCAGCTTGTCTTGCCCCGACCCGGCCCACTGGAACAGCGCCAGGTACTCCTTCTTGAAGTCCACCTTCATCGCCTTGGCCGCGTCGTCGCCGAACGCCTTCTTCAACTCCTCTTCCGTCTTGATGACCGTCGGCTCGGCCCACTTCGCCCCTTCCTTCGCCGCCACCTTCACGTCCTTCAGCTCGATCTCCCGCACGGCCTCGTCCTTCTTCGGCGCGTCCGGCTTCTTCTCGTCGGCCGCCGACACGACGAACGCCGCCACGCCGCACACGGCCAGAGCACACAGGTAACGCATCGGGAATCCTCGCAGGGGGTGAGTGCCGGCCGTCGCGGGCCGGCGCTAGGCGATGGGGATTGTACCCACGCACATCGCGGGCCAAGTGGAAGTGTGTAACGGCACAACCGGCGCGTCCGGAATCTCTTCGCCACGCGGACGGTTTTGCCCCACTCGCGCCACCCGACCGCATCCGCGGCACACGGTTGTAAATTCTGCCGGGTGCGGTTCACTCGGCGGGTGCCGGTCGGTTGAATGGTACGAATGCGGAGCGTTGAACCCGTTCTCCCGCCGGTGACGGTTCGCCCCACGAGACGCACCATGCCAGCCGCCGCCCACCTCCGCCGTCCGGTTCGCCCGCTTTTCGTCAAGTTCGGGCTGGTGGTCGCATTCGCCGTACTCGCCGGACTGGTGTCGGTGGTGATGGCGCAACCGCCGGTGAAGGCGAGCCGGCCGACCGATTACGAGGTGGCGTTGCGGGTGCGGGCGGCGCTCGACGACCACCCGGCGCTCAAGCCGCACAAGCTCAACCTGCTGGTGAACGTGATCGACGGCGTGGTGGTGATCGGCGGGGCGGTGCCCGATGCGGCGCTGGCTTCAACCATCGAACAGACCGCGGCGAAGGTAGACGGCGCGGCACGGGTGAAGGTGAGCGTGTGGGCGCTCTCGCCCGCCCAGGCCGACCCGCTGACCGCCCGCCTCGACGACAAGATGAACCCGCGGCCGACGCCCACGCCCGTCGCTTCACTGCCGACGCTCAGCGTGCCGACCGACACGACGTACCCCGACCCGCGGCCGACGGCGAGTGTGACGGCCCGCACCGTGCCGAACCTGCTGCAAGCGCCGGTGCAGTCTGGCGAGCGGACCTCGCGTGCCCCGCACACCCGCCCGCCTGGGGCCGAACCGCCGGAGTACACGCCCATCCCGGCCACACGCCTGCCGACGGAGCCGATCCTCGAACCGCCGTCGGCGATCCCGGTGCGGGCGGCGACTCCGCGCGAGCCGGAGCGGGCGAGCGAGCCGGACGGGTGGAAGCGCGACCCGCGGTTCGGTCAACTGACGGTGGACGTGCGGGGCGGCACGGCGGTGATCGGCGGGCGGGCACGCAGCCACACCGCCGCGTGGGAGTTGGCCGAAGACGTGCGGACATGGCCGACCGTGGAGCGGGTTGTGGTCGGCCGGGTCGATGTGGGGCGGTGAAGTCTGGTGGCACAGGTAGGAATGCCTGTGCCACCAAATGAAGTGCGAACCCCATCGCAGCGCGGCCCGCGCTCCCGGCTCGTCGGGGACATCGATTCAAGACGAACGGGGCGGGGGAGTACAATAGCCTCGCGAACGCATCTCAGACACCATCTCTCATGGCCGGACTGTCTGCCCGGGATCATTCGCACCGGCCACGGCCGGGAGAGGATCGAAACATGGCGACACCGAACGAGCGAGCGGCGGCCCTCCACCTGCTGGTGGTCATCGACCACCACGAGGCCCGCGTCTATCACACCGAGGTCCACGGGACCGTCCCCGAGCGGATCGCCCCGTATGACCCGCACGGGCACGGCCGGCACCTGCACTCCGCCCACGAGTGGACCGACGGCAAGAGGCCGGCCGAGCGGAAGAGCTACTACGAGGCGGTCGCCAAGACGTTGCGGGGGGCCGAGCAAGTGCTGCTGTTCGGGAGCGGCACCGGCCGCAGTAGCGCGATGGAGCAACTGCTCGCCGATCTGAAGGACCACCACCCCGACGTGGCCGAGAGGGTGATCGGCTCGGTGGTCGTCGACGCCCACCACACGACCGAGAACCAACTGCTCGCTCGCGCCCGCGAGTTCTACGCCGAGTACAACCACAAGTAGGCGAAGCCGTCGCGGGTGGCGAAACGCGGATGGGGGAGCTGGTCTCCGACTGCGAAGCGATGAGGCGGTCAAAACGACAAGGCGGCCGCGACGCCCCGCCGCGACAAAGACGGCGGGGAGGCGCGGCCACTTGTTGGTGGTGGGGATGCTGCGGCGGGACCGCGCGATCAGTGACAAAAACACGGCGGGGCGTCGCGGCCACTTGTTGGTGGGGCGGAGGTCATCGGGTGTTCATCGACGCCCGTTGCGACCGCGGCCGCTCGACCCGCCCTACCAATCACCCGCTTACGACGCCTCCATCTTCTCCTTCACCAGCAGGATGTAGAAGGACGTCTTCTTCTCCTCCACCTTGGCGGCCATCAGGTCCTCGGCCTCTTTGCGCTGCGGGAAGGGGAAGGTGCCGGCCACCTTGCCCGAGTTGTCGAACACCTTCCACACGGCCCGCATCCGCTCCTCCTTGGGCGCGCGGGTGGCCCGCTTCTTGGGCGGCGCCTTGGCGGCCTTCGGCTTCACCACCTTCTTCTTCTTCTTCTTGGGGGCGTCCTCGTCGTCGTCGTCGGCGTCGGCGTCGGCGTCGGCGTCGGCCTCACCCTCGGCTTCCGCCTCGCCCTCTCCCTCCTCTTCTTCTTCGTCCTCGTCCTCGTCGTCCGCCTCCTCCTCGTCGGCGTCCTCGACCACGGCGCCCTCGCGCTCCCGCGCCTCGGCCGCCTCCGCCTCCCGCCGCAGGTCCATCCGGCTGCGGCCCCCGCCTGCTTTGCGCCCGGCCATATCGCCCCCCTCGCCGCACTACCGGCGGAAATGTCTGAACGGTGCCAGACTCGTAAACTTACCCCCGCCGACCCGCCCCGACAAGGTTTCCCGCCCATGTCCGCCGACGCCCCGCCGTCGCCCGTCCGCGAACACCTGGCCCTCGCCCTGGTGCCCGAACTCGGGCCGAAGCGGACGCGGGCGCTCCTCGAACGGTTCGGCACGCCGGCGGCGGCACTCGCGGCGACGGCCGGACAGTTGGCCGAGTTGCCCGCGTTCGGGGGGAAACTGGCCGCGCGACTGGCCGACGCCATGCGGGCGGTGAACGTGGCCGCCGAGTGGGAACTGATCGCGCGGCACGAGGTGAACCTGCTCACCATCGACGACCCGAGCTACCCCGAATCGCTGGCCGCGTTCGACGACGCCCCCGCCCTGCTGTACCTGCGGGGCGCCCTCCTGCCGGCGGACCGGCAGGCGGTCGGCATCGTCGGCTCGCGGCACTGCACCGCCTACGGGCGGAAGATGGCCGAGCGGCTGGCGGCCGGGCTGGTGCGGGCGGGGTACACGGTGATCTCCGGGTTGGCCCGCGGGATCGACGGGGCGGCGCACCGGGCGGCGCTCGACGCCGGCGGGCGGACGGTCGCGGTGTTGGCCGGCGGGCTGTCGCGGATTTACCCGCCCGAACACGCGGGGCTGGCCGAAGACGTGGTGGGCCGCGGGGCGATCCTGACCGAAACGCCGATGAGCGTGGCACCACAACCGGGCATGTTCCCCGCCCGCAACCGGATTATCAGCGCGCTCAGCCGGGCGGTGGTGATCGTGGAAGCGGGCGAACGGAGCGGGGCGCTCATTACCGCCACGCACGCGGCCGAACAGGGGCGGGACGTGTTCGCCATGCCGGGGAACGCCGACAGCCCGGCGAGTGCCGGTTGCCTGAACCTGATTCGCAACGGGGTGCGGATGATCCGCGGGGTGGACGACCTGCTCGAAGACCTCCGCGGGTTGAAGACTCCGCCCGCACCCGCGGTGAAACGCCCGCCGCCCACGCGGTTCGACAACCCCACCCCGCCGGCCCCGCCGCCACCGCCCGCCCCGCTGCCGGAGTTGACCGACACCCAGCGGCGCATTTGGGAATGTCTGACCGAGCCGCGGCACTTCGACGAGTTGTCGCGGGAACTCGGCATCCCGGCGGGCGAGCTGGTGCGGACGATGCTCGGGTTGGAAATAAAGAAGGTCGTGCGAAAGATGCCGGGCAACCAGTTCTGTCGGTGGGGCGGATAATTCCCGCGGAACCATTCGGCTGGCCGGGTGTTCAAGGTTGAGGCAGGGGCGAGTTTCGCCCCACCTTTCCCGAGGATCTTCGATGCGTCTGTTTTCGCTCGCCGTGGTCGCCGGTCTGCTCGCCGTCGGGTTCACCTACGCCGCCGACGAGAAGAAGCCGGAAGTGAAGAAGCCGGCCGATGAGAAGAAGGGCGACGAGAAGAAGGGCGCCAAGGTGATGGGCACCCTGACCAAAATCGACGGCATGAAACTGACCGTCACCACCAAGGGCGACGGCGGCGAGAAGGCCACCGAGTACACCACCACCGAGAAGACCAAGTTCTTCCAGGAAGAGGCCGCCGCCCCCGCGAAGGACGGCGACAAGCCGGTCGAGAAGAAGCCGGAAGCCGCCAAGGCCGACGAGAAGAAGCCGGCCGACGAGAAGAAGCCGGCCGACAAGAAGCCGGCCGCGAAGCGGACGGAGATCAAGCTGGCCGACCTGAAGACCGGCGCCCGCGTGGCCGTCATGGCCGGCGAAGACAAAGTGGTCACCGAAGTGGTGGTCCTGCCGCCCCCGGTGAACAAAGGCGACAATAAACACCGCCTCCCGACCACCGGTCGGCACCCGTGTGCCGCGAGTGGCGGCCGGCGCGTTCCGCGCCGGTCGCCACTCGCGGCCTCGGTCGTTGGTGACTCCGGAAGCGCGGGTGTCCGACCCGCATCTGACACGGGTGGGACACGGGAGCG
>JANNVG010001063.1:0-8860 GCA_031414395.1 Fimbriiglobus sp. | reverse complement strand
AGTCCACCATCGGTCGTGTAGCGCCGGTAGAACCAGGCGTTGCAGCAGACCGGCCAGGTGGGCCGAACCGCACGGCTCCCGTAGCGACCGCAAGGTCTCCGCGGCGCGGGCCGGCTGCTGAACTTGATCGTTCGGCGGCGGAATGGCGACGGACTGCCATCGCCGCAAAATGCGGAGGCGTGATGTGGCTGAGCTGTCTCCGAAGCAACTTCGCATCCTCAAGATCCTACATGGCGCGGGCGGGTGGGTTACCCGCGCCCAGATGGAGGAGCAGGCCGGGCGCAAGGGGTTCTCTCTGGCGCTGGGTGCCCCGACCCGCGGCGAGGTCAGGCCTGGGTCGCTGGAGCAACTCGGGTACGTCGAGCGCGAGGACCTGACCACCCCGTTCGAGTACCGCATCACCGAATTGGGTGAGCGAGCGTTGGCCGAGTACGAGGGTGAGCACGGTGAGGTGCCGCTCATGTCGGCCCTGGCCCCGTCCACCGAGGTCGATCTGTAGCAGGCAGCCCAGACGCCGAATTACTGGTTCGGCGTTGAAGTCCCGAACCGCGCAGGGCGTGTCGATGGCGTCGCTCTTTTCCTACGTGGTGGATCACGACCTCGGGTTCGCCCCCAACCCGTATGACGGGTTCTGCTCCCTCGTTCACTGCAAGTTCGGCGGGGCCGGTGGCCCTGTGAACATCGTGGAGCAAGCCGAGGAGCAGGACTGGGTCCTGGGCAGCGGCGGCCAAAGCAAGGAGAGCGCGGGCAACGGCAACCTCATCTACCTCATGCGGGTGGACGAAAAGCTGCCGTTCGCGGACTACTTGGCGGACTCCCGCTTCCAGCACCGCTCAGACTGCATCGACCGTGGCACCGGCAACCTGTTCGCGCTCGTGTCGTGGACCTACTTCTACTTCGGCCGGAATGCCCTGCCGCTCTCCGACCTGCCCGCGTCGCTGGCGGTTCCCACCCTGCTCAAGAAGGGCATCGGGTTCCGCCGCGACCTGCCGGCCGAAGCCGTCGGCAAGCTCACCGCGTGGTTCTCGCGGAACTACGAGATCGGCATGCACGGCGACCCGTGTGTCAGTTGCAGCGCCTCGACCCAGCCGCGCCGACGCCGAAGCCGTCGCTGTAACTGACCCGGCCCGCCTCAGCCCACCTGTGACATCGAGCTGTCACGCACGGGCCGGGCAGCTGAGCTTCATGTTCGGCGGTCGCTCATTCGCCCAGTTCGGAAGACAGGGCGGGAAAGAGGGTTGTGGGAAACACCGGCTCCCACCCGCCCCATCGGGCCGTTTCTTCAAAGAAGCCAGGGAGTCTTTCTTTGAAGAAGTCTCCCCAACACTAGGGGGGAGAGGGGGAGAGCACTTCTAAAGGTCCTTCTTCCCCGCCCTCTTCCTCCCCTTCACCCCACCAGTGCCCAGCGGAGGGCGACCGCGGCGGCCCGCGGTTCGGCGGCGGTGGCGACGGCCGCACTCACGGCGATCCGCTTCGCCCCGGCGGCGACCACCTCCGCCACGTTCGTCACGTTGATGCCGCCGAGCGCGAATGCCGGCATCGTCGTCTCGGCCGTCACTTCTCGCACGAAGTCCAGCCCGGCGAA
Organism: Fimbriiglobus sp.; assembly: GCA_031414395.1. Lineage (GTDB taxonomy): Bacteria > Planctomycetota > Planctomycetia > Gemmatales > Gemmataceae > JALHQU01. The sequence continues at coordinate 7,275 of JANNVG010001063.1, read as the reverse complement.
CGCCTCGAACTGCTTCGTACTCGACGGGAACGTCGGCCCGATGCCGATGTAGTCGGCCCCGTCGGTGATCGCCCGCCGCACCTGCTCGACGGTGTGCGTACTCACCCCGATGAGCATGTCCGGCCCGACGATCCGCCGTGCCGCCGCCACGGGCAAATCGTCTTGCCCCAGGTGTACGCCGTCGGCGTCCACCAGCCGGGCGAGGTCGGGGCGGTCGTTCATCACGAACAGCACTCCGGCCTCTCGCGTCCACTCCCGCACCCGCCGGGCACGGGCGATCAACTCGCGGTCGGTCAGCGCCTTCTCGCGGAGTTGGAACACGTCCGCGCCGCCCTCTGCCGCCTGTTCGATGACCCACTCCATCGATGCCACGCACTGCGAGCCGGTGAGCAGCACGTACAGCCGGGCGTCGGCCAGTTTCGCCTTCGCGTCCGCCCCGCGGACGAGTTGTCGCTCCAGCGTGTACGCCTCGTAGCGGATCGCCTCGACTGCCTTGCCGAACCCCGCGTCCAACACCTTGCCGTATTCCTCCGCCGACCGCAGCGCCTCTTGCAGCCGCTTCACGTTCACCGTCGCCACTTCCGCCGGCGTGGTGCGGGCGTACTCGCGGGTGGTGCCGATGGACGTGCCCACGTCGTTCGGCGTGTCGCGGGCGGCCAGCAACAGGCTTTGCGGCAGGCGGGCGGACGCTTCCACGAGTGCGTGCCGCAGCTTCTTCACCTGCTCGGTGAGCCCGCGGTCGTCGCACACGAATCGGGCGTAGTCGTCGAGCACGCGGAGCGCCTCCCGCGCGCGGTTCAAGTTCACGTCGACGACCCGCGCCGCGGCCAGGTGCTCCGGCGGGTCGGCGATCACCAACTCGCTGCCGCCGGTGAACGCCGCCCCGGTATCGGTCTCGGCCGTCCGCATCAGTGCGAAGAGCGGTTCGACATCCACATCGAGACCGGCGGTGAACTGGGCATCGGCGAGCAGCACGGCCACGAACACGAGGTCGGTGGTGAGCGACGGATCGGCCTTCAGCCGCACGCCGAGGTCGCGGGCGGTGGCGAACAGCCGCGTGGAGTCGGGGGCCGCCGGGGCGTCGGTCGCACCCGCCGCGGCCTGCACAATCACCAGGTCGATGCCGGCGCGCTCGAGTAACGCCGCCGGCCGGCCCATGTCGTCGTCAAGTAGCGCAGTCAACCAGTGCGCGAGCGTCGGTCGCCCGCCGCCGGCCGCCCGCGCCGCCTCTTCCACCCGCTCCACCGCCGGACTCGCTTCGTACATCGCGGCACCCGCTGAGGTCGCACGCCCGGCACAACCGGCGTGCCGGATCGGGAGTGTTGCGCATTTTACCGCTTCCGTAGTGAACGGCGTGGACTCTGAGGCTTGCCACTGCCGACACAAGATGATACGCCGGGACAGGACGTTCCGCGCCGATTGCTACGGAGTTGGCACATGCCCGCCGCCGGCCGTTGCCGTTGGGTCTCTATTGGGTGTGCGCTGCTCGCCGCGGGCGTGGCGCACGGGCAATCGCCCATTTTGCCTTACCTGCCGGAAGAAGGGCGGGTGAAGCTCGCGCTCCGACAGCCGAAAGACGACAAGGCCAAAGACGACAAAGAGGAGAAGGAGGAAGACAAGAGGCCGGTGTGGAAGGCCTGGAAGCCGACCGGCCACCCGCTCACCCTCGGCGAGTGTCTGGCGATCGGACAGGAGCGGCAGCCGACCATCGCCGCAGCCACCGCCAGCCTTGCGGCCACCGAGCGCGGGTACCTAGCGTTAATCGGCCTGCGGCCGATTGCCGAACTGCTCAGCCCGGATTTGCCGATCCGCCGGTTGCAGTCGCAGCGCGGGCTGAGTGCGGCCACAGCCGAAGTGGTGAAGGTGCGGCAGGAGAACACCTACGACATCTGCCGGCTGTACTTCACCTACGTGTACGCCACGCAGCAGGAGCAGACGGCGTCGGAGATCGTGGAGCAGTTGGAATCCTTTTACGACATCGCCAAGGAGTTCCTCAAGCTGCCAGTGCCCGACCCGAAAGTGAAGGTGAACGAGTTCAGCCTGGGCGACATCGACGCGGTCATCTCGGAAGTGCGCGACCTGCGGGAGGAGGCGAGCACCGGGCGGAAGAAGGCCTACTACGCCCTGAAAGAGGCGATGGCCGTCCCGCGGGAGTTCGCCTTCGTGCCGGCCGACAAGGAACTGCCGCTCATGGGCGGCACGGTCGATCAGGACGCGGTGGTGAACCTCGCCTTGTCGCGGCGGTCGGAACTGGTACAGGCGGCGGTGCTGGTGGACGTGACGCGGTTGGAGGTGTGCGCCCAGGCGAAGCTCGACCGCCGCATCCGGGCGAGCACGTTCGCCAGCGGCACCGACCTGCACGCCCGGTTCATCCCGGCCCCGGTGCGGAACGGCGAGTACCGCCCCGGTGCCATCTCGCCGGAGATGCCGACCGAGATCGTCGGCAGCGTGACCGACCGCGTGGACCGCATGACCCAGCACCTGCGGGTACACGAGGCGGCGTACCAGAAGGTGAACGGGCTGGTGGAATTGGAAGCGATCAACGCCCACCTGAACTGGGAACAGGCGACGCGGAAGGTGAAGGACAGCCGCGACGCGCACGAGCGGGCACAGGCCCTGGTGGAGAAGGCCCGCACCGCCGCCCAGACGAAAATGGAACCGGAATTGCTGGTCCGAACGGAGTCGCTTGCGAGCAAGGCCCAGGCGAAGTACGTGAAGGCGGTTCACGAGCTGGTGCTCTCGCTGATCGCACTCGAGAAGGTGACGGCCGGCGGGGTGGTGCCGGCGTTCAAACAGCGGTGACGGATCGCCGCGGCTTCCGACCCGTTTCCCAGACCGAGGGGGTGAGGTGATGCGCTGGATCGTCTTCGCGGCGGTGGCAGTCGCGGTGTGCGTCGGGACTCCCGTGGCACGAGCAGCCGACCCCGCCGAGCTGAGAATCGGCATGCTGTCGGGCATGTTCCGCGACCAGCAGCCGAAGCTGATCCAGGCCCTCGCCAAGCCGTTCCGCGACCTGATGTCCAAGCACATCGGGTACAGCGGGGACGTGGAAGTGGTGGACGACCCGCACACCCTCTGCGACCGCCTGAAGGACAACAAGGTGCAGCTCGGCGTGTTCCACGGGTTCGAGTTCGCGTGGGCGCAGCAGAGGTGCGACGACCTGGTGCCGCTCATCGTCACGCAACCGCCGGGCGGCATGGTGCAGGGGCTGGTGCTCGTCCGCGACGACAGCCCGGCCAAGTCGGTCGCCGACCTGAAGGAGAGCGGCGTGCTCCTCCCCCGCGGGGCGAAGGCGCACACGGTGGTGTTCCTCGACAAACTCCGCGACGGCCTGCCCGCCGACACCGCCAAGCCGACGACGAAGGTGGACCAGACGCCGGAAGACGTACTGAACGCCGTGGTCAACGGCACCGCGAAGGCCGCGCTCGTCGATTGGGCCGCGCTCGACGGGTACAAGGTGCTGAACCCCGGCGCCGCGAAAAGCCTGCGGGTGCTGGCCAAGTCGGAACAGTTCCCGCCCGCCGTGGTGTGCTACCGGAAGGGGTCGCTGACCGACGACCAGGTGTCGAAAATCCGCGACGGCATGACCGCGTCGAGCAAGTCGCCGTCCGGCAAGATGCTGATGACGCTGTGGAACCTGAAGGGGTTCGAGGCCCCGCCGAAGGGGTATCAGTCGTCGCTCGACGACATCCTGAAAGCGTACCCACTGCCGAAAGCCGACCCGAAGACGGAGACCGGCGGAGGGTTGAAGGCGTCCAAACTGCCGGGCGGCAAGTAGGACTTCCCGGCGGCGATACAATCCGACCGCACGCCGTGCCCCCGCCCCGCGGGGGTTTCTGCGTTCTTGAAGTGGTCTGCTCGCTCCGCGAGCGGGATCTTGTAGGGCGGGTCGAGCGGCCGGGGATCGCAACAACTCTGCGAAATGGCGAATACCTCCGCCTCCCATGCCGCCGGCCGCGACGCCCCGCCGCGGTCGTGGTTCGGGCGGGGCGGCGCGGCCAGTGGTTGGCAGAGTTGACGTGCCCGGCTGTCGCCGAAGCTGGTTCGACTCCCGGCCGCTCGACCCGCCCTACAAAGCACACTGCCCCGCGGTCGCTGCCGAGCTAGCAAGCGTCGGCGGCGTGTGTACATTACCTGAACTTGTGTCCACGTCGCGTGAGTGAGGCGAGCGGTCATGGCCGAGACGATTCAGACGGTGTCGATCACCACCGAAGCCCGCACCCGCTTCCTGCGCTACGCCATGAGCGTGGTGACGGGGCGGGCACTCCCAGACGTGCGGGACGGGCTGAAGCCGGTGCAGCGGCGGATCCTGTTCACCATGTACAACGACTCGCACCTGACGTTCGACCGCAAGGCGGCCAAGTGCGCGCAGATCGTCGGCGACGTGATGGGCCGGTATCACCCGCACGGCGACGGGGCCATTTACGAGGCCCTCGTGCGGCTGTCGCAAGACTGGGTGATGCGGCTGCCGCTCGTCCATGGCGAGGGCAACTTCGGCAGCGTCGATGGCGACCCGCCGGCCGCGTACCGTTACACCGAAGCCAAGCTGAGCAAGGCGGCGGAAGCGCTCCTCGCCGAGCTGGATCAGGAGACCGTGGACCTCCGTGACAACTACGCCGGCAACCGCCGCGAGCCGGTCGTCCTGCCCGCCCAATACCCGAACCTGCTGGTGAACGGCACGGCCGGCATCGCCGTCGGGCTGGCGACGAACATCCCCCCGCACAACCTGGGCGAAGTGCTGCGGGCGTGCGTCTTCCTGATCGACACGCCGGACGCGAGCGTGGCCAACCTGCTGGAGAAGGTGAAGGGGCCGGACTTCCCGCTCGGCGGCAAAATCCTGACCGACCGCGGCACCCTCCGCACCATCTACGAGACGGGCAAGGGGAGCATCAAGGTGCAGGCCGAGTGGAAGACGGAAGACCTGGGCCGCGGGCGACAGCAGGTCGTCGTCACGAGCATCCCGTACGGCGTGGACAAGGGGCAACTCGAGAGCCTCATCGGCGACATGATCGAGCTGAAGAAACTGCCGCAACTGACCGGGCTGAGCAACGAGACGAACGACAAGGAGGGGATGCGGATCGTGCTCGACCTCAAGCCCGGCACCGACCCGAACCTGGTGATGGCGTACCTGTTCAAGCACACCGACCTGCAGCGGAACGTGTCGTACAACATGACCGCGCTGGTGCCGGCGGCGGACGGCAAGACGCTCCTCCCCCGCGACGGCCTGAACCTGAAGGAGATTCTGCAACACTTCCTCGACTTCCGGCTGGTGACGGTGCGGCGGCGGTTCGAGTACCAGTTGCGGGTGCTGAAGCGGCGGATTCACATCCTCGAAGGGTTCGCCAAGATCTTCAACGCCCTGGACAAGGCCATCAGGATCATCCGCACCAGCAGCGGCAAGGCGGACGCGGCCGACAAACTGAAGGCGGAGTTCGACCTGGACGACGAGCAGGCGACGGCCATCCTGGACAGCCAACTCTACAAGATCGCCCAGATGGAGATTCAGAAAATTGTGGAGGAGTTGAAGGAGAAGCAGCAGGAGGCGGTGCGGCTCGAGACCCTCTTGAAATCGCCCAAGAGGTTGTGGGGCGTGGTGCGTGAGGAGCTGGAAAAGCTGGGCGAGTCGGCGTTCGTGGTGCGGCGGAAGACCCGCATGGCGTCGGACGAGGACGTGCTCACGTTCAGCGAAGAAGCTTACATCGTCCGCGAGAACGCGAACGTGGTGCTCACCCGCGACGGGTGGATCAAGCGGGTGGGGCGGCTGCAAGCGGTGGACAGCACCCGCGTGCGGGAGGGCGACGAGGTCGTGGCGGTGGTGCCCGGCAGCACGCTCGACCACGTCGTCTTCTTCGCCGACGACGGCAGCGCCTACACCTTGCGGATCAACGAGGTGCCGGCGAGTACGGGGTACGGCGACCCGATCACCAAGTTCTTCAAACTGGCCGACGGGGTGAAGGTGATCGCGGCCGTCAGCACCGACCCGCGGTTCACCCCGGCCGATTGGGAAGCGAAGGGGAAGAACCCCGGCGGGCCGCTCCTGCTCGTCGCCACCTCGAACGGGTATACGTCGCGGTTGCCGCTCACCGCTTACCGCGGCGAATCGACCAAGGCCGGCCGGAAGTACGCCAAGTCGGACGACGCCGGCAAGGTGGTGCTGGTGCAGGTGCTGTCGGGCGACGAGCACGGGGTGATGCTGGCCACCCGCAAGGGGTGGGTGATCCACTTCGCACTGGACGAGGTGAACGTCCTGGCCGGCGTGGGCAAGGGTGTCATCGGCATCAAACTGGAGGACGACGACGAGTGCGTGGGCGGGGCGGCGGTGGGCGGCGGGCGGTTCGACAAACTGAACGCCGAGGCCGCGAGCGGGGTGCCGAAGGAGTTCGGCATCGGGGCGTACGCGCAACAGCAGCGCGGCGGCAAGGGCCGCGAGCACAAGCGGACGCCGCTCGCGCGGATCGTGCCTCCGGCCATCGAGCTGATCAACTGGGACGAGGTGGAGGGGAAGAAGCCGAGCAAGAACGGAACGCACGAGTAACCGCAATGGACGCGCCGACCGCGAGCGAACTGCAAGCGCACCCGGTGGTGCAAGCCGCCTTCGCCGCGGCGTGGGCGGATTCGTTCCCGGATGATCCTTCCCTGCGGCACGAAGAAGGCGGATTCATTTACATGAACCCGCCATCCAGAGATGTGACCACTCGTCGCGCCGCCAGGAGAATTGAAGGAGTTGGATTTATCGTACCCACCACCGCTGAACGGGTTCTACTTGGTGGCGACCTACCACACACACCCGAATCCTGTCGCCGACATGTTCGATCCGACTCCAAGCGACGCGGACATCCGTGAGGCGGACGGGTCCGGCGTACCGTGGTTCGTCATTTCGGAAGAAGCGGTTTATGTCGTCGGGCCGGACAGTCGGCTCGGCGGGTTCACCGGAACACCTGGGTATCCCATTTGAGAGGGCCTGTGATGCCTGTTGTCCAAGCGCCACCGACGATCACCCGCCAGCAGGCCGTTGCCATTGCCGAGGCGGACGCCATCCCCGTTTACCGCAACCTCGACAACCTCACCCTCGAAGTGAGCCTCCATGATGACGGCTGGCATGTGGACTACTGGATGCGGAAGCCGCGGTGGGCGGGGGGCAGGGCTTACGCACTATGAACGGCTGACGGTGTAGGGGTTTGCGGCTATCACAGGGGTTCCCGCGAGGACCGCCCGATGCCGCTGCCGATCACCGCCGTGTTCGCCGACCTGCCCGACCCACGGCGGGAGACGGCC
>JANNVG010001062.1:0-1874 GCA_031414395.1 Fimbriiglobus sp. | reverse complement strand
CGACCCCCGCCGCGTGTCGCTGTGGCGGGGGTCGCCGACGATGCGTCGGCTCGCCCGCCCTACGAGGCCTCGCGTCCGTCACAACACAGTGAGTCCGCCGGAGGTTGGCGGGCGGCGGAATCGCCGTAAGTGCTTGCCCGGCATCGGTGCTACCGGAATTGGGGAGTGGGTCCGCGGACGGGTGGGGGGAAAGTGCCGGACCCACTTCCGGCAGCGGCTGGACGGCCCCGTCCACCCCAGGGTGTCGTCGGCCGGGAAGAGGCGGCCAGCCGGGAAGGTCACGGACTGGCGGCTCAGGCGGATGCGTCCGACGGCCGTCAACCGCCAGCAGGCGTGCCGCCCTTTGGAGCGGGTGTCGGGGCTTTTTTTTGGGCGTCGGTGGCGTCGGCGCGGGCCTGGAGGGCGGCGGCCAGGGAGTCGCGGAGGAGTCGGCGGCCGGCGGTCAGGGCGAGGGCTTCGCAGGCGGCCTGGACGGTGCCGTGCGGGGCGGTGAGGGCGAGCCGGGTCATGCCCCGGGCGTAGGCGATGGCCTGCTCCAGGACCAGTCGCTCGGCGGCCGTCGTGGACTCAAGGGTGAGCGTCGGCACCCCTGCCTTCGGATGCGAGTCACGGGTCAGCAACGACCCGAACCCGCCTGCCAAAATCGACAGGGACACCCTCGGGTGTGGGGGAGCACCCGCAAGGGCTGTGAATGTGTGAGCAGGGCGACGTTGTGTCGCGGGGTCGGGTTCGCCCGGATGCCACACCGTCCGCCGGGCGAACGACACTTCCTACGGCAGCAGGTCGGCGACCGCGATGGAGGTGTTCGGCGCGGCCAGGGGGGAAATGCTGTCGGCCGGTCCGAGCGTGAAGTGCGTGCGGTAGGCGGTCGCCCCCAAGCCGGCCGGCAGCGGCACCGGGTCGCGGAACACGAGCAGCACGCGATTCTCGATGTCGATCACCCAGTAGTCTTCCACGCCGGCGGTGGCGTACAGCTCGGCCTTCGTCGTGGTGTCCATGAACAAGGTGGAGTCGGACACTTCCACGATCAGCACGGCCGCGGTGGCCTGCCGGTTCGAGTAGTCGCGGGCGGTGCCCGGCACGACAGCCAGGTCGGGGCCGGGGTCGTTGTTCGTGCCGACATCGAACGCCTGCTGATTCCGCACGTAGTGCCCGGCGGTGAAGACGCGCTGGAGCAATTCGTGCGTGATCGTTAGGCTCGTGTTGTGCGGGGGGTCGGGCATCGCCATCGTGATGATCACTCCGTCGATGAGGATCGCCTTCCGGCCGGAGAACACGCCGGTGCTGCACAGGCTGTGAAAAGCGTCGCACGTCCACCGCAGGGGGGACGGAATCCGCGAGGTCGGGGTCATCAGCGGGGTCATGTCGTTCCTCCGGTGTTGAGCGTATCACTCCAGTTGCCACGGCACCAGTTCACCACCCCAACTGCTGCTTGAGGCGCTCCAGCCCGCCGGCGAGGGCGGCGTCGGCGGTGGGGTAGACGGCCGCCGCGTCGTCGATCAGCTTGCCGTTGTGCGTCTGCGACACGTTGCACACGAACTGCCCTTTCGCCGGCCGTGTCTCCAGGCGGTAGTGCGGCTGCTTCGCCACGGTCACGAAGAGGGTGTGTTCGCGGAGGCCGGGGGCGAACCCGCCGTCGCGCTTGGCGAGCCACTCGGGGACGGCGGGCAAAGGCATCGAACTCTCCGGGGATGTGCGGGGAAGGTCTGTTGTAGCACTCGGTGTCACCGTCCGCCCACTCGCGCCAGCCGGCCCGCCGGAGCAGGATCGGTGAACATTTTTCCCCTTTCGGGTTGATAGTGAACATATTTAACCTTATGTCTGTCGAAAAGCGAACCCGGCCCGCCAGGGCCGCGGGTGGCGAGACCAGCCAC
>JANNVG010001061.1:0-13805 GCA_031414395.1 Fimbriiglobus sp. | reverse complement strand
CAGAGTAGTTGTGCGTAAGCTGCCGGCCGTTCGGGTACGTGAGGGTGGTCAGCCGCGAGTGGTTGGCCGTGCCCGACGTGCTGAACGAGTACGAGTACACCACCTTCGGGGTGGTGGTGAAGTTGACCGCCGCCCCGGCCGTGTGCGACTGCCACTCGGTGATCAACTGCCCCAGCCCGTTGAAGTCCCGCAGCACCTCGTTGGTGATGGCCGCCGTCCCGCCGGCCGTGCTGTTGTAGCTGGTGAACCGGATCGCGTTCCCTTGCCCGTCATACGCCGTGTCGATCCGCCGCACCCCGCCGTCCACCCCCGCCCCCAGGGTGGTGACGGCGTCCGACACCACCCGCCCGAGGGCGTCGTAGGTGAGCGTGTGGACGCTCCCGTTCCGGTCGGTGGTGGTGAGTGTCTCGCCCAGGGCGTTGACTGTCACCGCCTCCTGCTGCGAGGCGCTCGCCGCCCCGGTCGTCGGGTCGGGCCAGCGGGTGAGCCGCACCAGGTCGTTCGAGTTCACCCCGCTGCCGGTGGCCGTCGTCACCCCGTACACCCAGTTGGTGGTCTGGACCCCGCCCCCGGTCAGTTGCACCGTCAGGTTGGTCAGCCCGGCCGCCGAGTAGGTGTAGTCGGTCGTCTTGTCGTCCGCGTCCGACACCACCCCGTTCACGTAGTTCTGGACGGTGCGGGTGGTGCGGCCGAGCAGGTCGTAGGTGGTGCGGGCGGCGATCCCCTTCGGGTCGGTCGTCTGGAACACCCGCCCGGCGGCGTCGTACGCCACGCTCGACACCAGCACCGTGTCCGACCGGGCGGGGATCGGGCTGGTCGGCCGGGTCCACGCGGCCCCGCCGTTGGTGCCCACGTCCACCGCGTCCGTCAGCCGGTCGGCCAAATCGTAGTACGCCCCGGCGTAGCTCACCCGCGCCTTCGTCAGGGTGGTCGAGGAAGGGGTGCCGAGCGGCCCGGTGGTGACGGCGGCGTTGTGGAACCGCTCCCGCGAGGTCGTCTGGGTGAGGTTCCCGTTGGCGTCGTACTGTGCCTCGGAGGTGGTGTACACCGCATCCCCGGTCAGGGTCGAGGCGTCGGCGTACGCCGCGTCCCCGCCCCCGTCGGTGGTGGACACGCTCACCGTTCGCCCGGCCCCGTCGTACACCGATTTGGTCACCAGCCCGCCGCCCGCCGCTTCCTTCACCACCAGCCCGCGGGCGTCGGACCACACCTCCGTCCGCAGCGAGTTGGTGGACACCGCCCCGCTCACCGGATTCACCCAGAACCGCCGCGACCGGAACACCCGCCCCCAGTCGTCGTACTCGGCCGTCGCCCGCGCCCGTAGGTTGGTGTTCCCGAACCCGTCGGTCGTCACCGGCTTGTCCGGCACCCCGTCGGCGTTCGCGTCCACCGGGGTGACGGCGTCGCCGTCGTACCGCTCGGCGGCCGTCACCTCGCCCAGGTTGTCGTACTCCAGGTAGGTGATCGGCCGGTTCACGCCGGTCGCCTCGGTCGCCTCCACCCCCTGCTTGACCGCCACCGGCCGGTTCCGCCAGTCGTACCACGTCTGCGTCACCCGGTTGACCGCACTGCCGCCGGGGAACGCCGTCGCCTTCGTCGGGTTCGAGTCCCCGATCCCGCCCCCGTCGTACTCCACCTCGCCCACCTTCACCAAGTCGGTGCCGGCGGTGTTCGCCGGCGACCACGCCCCGCTCGTCGGAGTGTCGTCCACCCCCACCCAGGTGCTCACCCCCCGGTCCAGGGCGTCGTACACGGTGCGGGCGATCGTCCGCGCCGCCGACTCCACCCGATCCGGCCGCCCGATCGCGTCGTACCCGTACCGCACCCGGTGGTAGTTCGTGCCTTCGGTGCCCAGGTTGACGGCCGACGAGTACGTCACGCCGGTCAGGCTGAAGTACGCGTCGGTGTTCGTCGTCTGGTCGGCCGCGTTGCGGTAGGTGCGGGCGAAGGATTGGATCGTCGCCGCCGTGACCGCCTCCGCCCCGGTCGGCCGCCCGCCGGTGACCGTCGGGGTGGCGCTTGTGGTGAGGGCTTCAGTGTACCCGCCCGCCCAGTCGTCCCGCACCACCTGCGTCGGCCCGGTCGCGGCCGTGCCCGTCCACCCGGCGTAGGCGCGGACCGACTTGGCCACGTCGTCGTACACCGTGTAGGTGATCGTCCCCCGCGGGTCGGTCCGCTTGGTCGTCCGCCCCAGGGCGTCCACCTCGAACCGGGTGATCAGGTGCAGCCCGCCGCCGGCCGGCGTCGTCCAGCCGCTCGGCAGGTTGGCGAAGTCGGCCGTGGTCAGGTGGTTCACATCGGTGATCGCCTTCGTCACCGCCCCGGTCTGGGCGTCGTACTCCACGTACGTCAGGAACCCGGCCGCGTCCTTCGACCAGATGGGCCGCCCGTACGGGTCGAAGACCGTGGTGACGGCGGCCGCCGTGCCCGACCCGTTCTGCCCCGTCCCCACGACCGGCAGGGAGGTGAGCACGGAGGCCACGTCCTGGGTGGACCCCCGCCAGGTGTACGCGTAACTGGTCGTCCGCCCGCCGCCCCCGCCGGCGTCCCGGTAGGCCGTCTCGGACGCCACCCGGTAGGTGGTGCGGCCGGCCGCCGTGCGGGCGATGTAGGTGGCGTCCGACTGCTTCACCGGGGTACCCAACTCCCCCTTCTGAACGAACGTGCTCTTCAGGTACCCGGCCACGTCCCCGGCCGTGGTGTCGTTCGCCGTCGTGCTCGCCCCGTAGGTGAACGTCTCGATCAGCCCGGTCGAGTCATTTAGTTTGGTGGCGTTCGACCCGCCCCCGTAGCCGACCAGGTCGGTCAGGTTCTCGTCGAACCCGTTCACCGCGCTCGGGTTGGCGTGCAGGATCACTCGTCCGGCCGCGTCGTACCGCCAGTACTCCACCCACACCTGGCTGCCGCCGTTCGCTGTCACCACCCGCGCCAGCGTCTGCCCGGCGTTGTTCGCGTACACCGACACAACCGTCCCGTCCGCCCGCGCCTCCGTCGCCCGCGTCACCCAATCGATCCGGGTGGCCGCCGTCGTCGCGTTCGCACCGTAGGTGATCGCCGAGTTGCCCGCTCCGGCGTTGGCCACGAGAGTCGCCCGCTTGTCCGCGTTGTACTGGTAGGCGGCGTCGGCGTACGGGGCCACCTGCGCGTCGGTCAGGGTGGAGAGCGAGGTGCCGAGCGCCCCCTTGAGCCGGGCGGTGGACTCCGGGTTGAAGGCGTACTTCAACCCGCCGGCGTACCCGTTCGGGTCCCCGGTCGCGTAGTACCGATAGTACCACTCGCCCACCGTGCCCCCGCCGGCCGTCGTCTCGGTCGCGCCGGTCAATACCGACCCGCTCACCCCGGCCACCGTCCCGTAGGCCATCGTCAGCGTCCGCACGGTGGCGAACGCCCCCGCCCCGACCTTCCGCCGGCGGGTGATCGTGTTGACCAGCCCGCCCCCGGTGTACGCGTACACCAGGCTCTCGGTGGTGGCCGAGGTCGCCTCCGTCGCCTGTAACTCGGTCGGCCGCCCGGCCGCGTCCCACGAGACGGTGGTGAGCACGTTCCCGGCCGCGTCGGTGCGGGACTTCAGCCGCCCGCCCCGCCCGGTCGGGGTGCCGCCGGAGAAGTCGTAGAAGGTGAGTGTCCCACCCTGTCCGTCGGCCACGATCAGTTCGCCGGCCCCGGCGCTGGCGGTGAGGGTCGCCGGGTGCCCGTACGGGGCGAGGAACCCGCCCCCGCTCTGGGCGGCGAAGAACAGGGCCGACCCGGCCGAGTCGACCAGGGCGTACCCGTCCTGCAACGCCGGACCGTAGGGCACCAGCCGGGTCAGGTCGTCTGCCGTCGTCCCGTCCCCGGCCAGCCCGTCCGCGTACCCGACCGCGTTCGTCCAACTGATCCCCCCGCCCAGCCGCACCCCGCGGGCCGCCTTGTCCCCGGACATCGCGGCCAGCCCGACCGCCACCGCCCCGTCGTCCCGCACCCCGGCGTCGGTGCTCGTGAGCGGCCCGGTCATCCCCGCCCCGGCCGCGCCGGCCACCGCCCCGCCGCCGCCGGAGTACGGCTGGTCGTAGAAGAACGGGTCGGCGACAACCGCCACTACGGCCGGGTCGTTCCCGGCGGCCACGCTCACCCCGCCGGTGTAGCCCGCCCCGAACGGGGTGTACTCGCCGAGCGGGGCGGACAGCCGCGCCAGCGTGTCCCCGCGGAACACCCGCACCGCCCCCGCCTGGGAGATGGTCGAGGCGACGACGTCCGCCACCCCGTCGTCGTCCACGAAGGCGGTACCCACCTGCACCCCGCCGGTGAAGTTCGGGGAGTAGGCGAAGAAGCTCCGCACCTCGGCGTTCGTCACCCCGTCGAACACCTTGACGTGGGGACCGCCGCCCGGCCCGGCCCCGACCACCAGTTCGACCCGCCCGTCCCCGGTCAGGTCGCCCGCCAACCAGTCCCCGGCCACCGACACCCCGCCGGTGAAGTTCGGGTCGAACGCGAAGAAGCTCCGCACCTCCACCGGCTCTGGACCGGCGTTCAGGTCGAGCACCTTGACGTGCGGGCCACCGCCCGCCCCGGCCCCGACCACCAAGTCGGCCTTCCCGTCCCCGGTGTAGTCGGCCGCCGACACGCTCACCCCGCCGGCGAAGTTCGGGTCGAAGGCGAAGAAGTTGCCAATCTGAGTGCCGGTCGCCCCGCTGAACACCTTCACATGCGGGCCGCCACCCGCCCCCGCCGCAGTGATCACGTCCGGCACCTTGTCCCCGTCCACGTCCCCGGCCGCCACCCACACCCCGCCGGCGAACGCCGGGTCGTAGGCGAAGAAGCTGCCCAGCGGGCCAGTGATCTGGTTGCCCGTCTTGCCGTCGAGCACTCTCACGTGCGGCCCGCCCCCCGGCCCCGCGGCGACGACCAAGTCGGGGAGGGTGTCCTGGTTGATGTCGGCAGTGGCCAGTCGCACCCCACCGGTGAATGCCGGGTCGAACACCTGCCGCTCGAACGCGAGCGCCCCCGAGTCGGCGTGGTACGCCCGCACCCGCGAGTCGCCCGTGGCCGTCCCCGTGAACACGTAGGGGTAAGGCAACGGCCGCCCGTCCGGGGTGACCCGGTCTTCCAGAACCAACAGGGCGGGTTGACAGGACAACGCCACCGGCGGCGGTGAAGTGAACCCGGCGGGTGTGCCGAGCAGGTGGTCCCACACGCGAGCCAGAGCGGACCAGACGGGGCGGGCGGAGGCGGGGCGCATGGTGTCCTTCCGGGTGGTGAGGGCGGGGTCAACCCGCCGCTGACACGAGCCGAAGCCGAAGCCGACCGGACCAAAGCCAAAAAGACGAGCGAAAGACTCCGACGAACGATAGACGGGAGAAGCTGGTCACACGCGCGGAGGGTGACTCGTGCGTGCGAGATGTTGTTGATTGAGGGGAGTTTTACCCGGCAGGCACACCCGCCGCAAGGACGGGAGCGACTTTTTTCGCGTTTTTCTTGAAGGCCCACCGCCGGGCCGCCTGAATTGCCGACCACTGGCCGAAACGCCCACTTTCCCCTTCACATCGTCCACTTCAAAGTTGTCCCGTCAGTGTCCCGCGACGGGTGATGGGCTGACCGCGGCGGGCTTGTCATCTTCACCACAAAATGAGCGGCTTTCTTCAGCAATGCTTGAGAGTGCTCGGGTTGGTTCAGGTGCTCACACTTGGCCAAAGCTCGACCGGCTCGACCGAAATGAGGCGAGGACGGGTGAGGGTGCTCGGCCAACACGTCGGGCGCGAGTCAGTGGCGGCAATTGGCGCGGTCGCGACAAATTTCTCCGCACCTTTCCTGTCAAAGAGTGCTGTACGTCACACACCACACCTCGGGGGGCGATCCCCGAGTTCCCCACGTGAAGTCGGTCGCGGGGGTCACGTGAAGTCGGTCGCGGGCGGTCCGCGGATTTCCTCGTCGCAGGCACGTGAAGTTGGTCGCTCAAACCTATACACCCCTATAACCTCTTCCTGTACTGGTCGGCTCGGTTCAGTGGGTATTGGGGATAACCCCTCGGCCGGAACGTGGGCGACGGCCCGAAGAGGCATTCAGGAGTTGAGGACGCGATCACCTCGCGTTGCCTCAGCGATTTCGTCCGCGAAGGGGGATTTCAGCCGAGTTTGTCGCCTTCCGCACCCCACCCATCAGGGCGAACGGCTTCGCGTTCCTGGCACCCGTTTCTGTGGGATTGTGGGTTATTCGGAGAAGAGGGAGTCCTTCCGGCCGGACACCGGCGGTGGGCTGTGGGCGAGCGTCAGCCCCCGCTCGTCGGCAGTCAGGCGGGCCGTCGGGTAGACGGCGTGGACCTGTTTCAGCGTGCCCAGGAATTTGGCCCGGAAGTCCCGCACCCGCGCGTACCCCTGGCCGAACTGGTCGTGCAGGTTGGCCCACCCGACGAATTGCGGTCTGCCCGTTGACACCCGGTGCAGCCGCTGGGCCAGCCACACGTACACGTCCAGAGCCAGGCTCGACCCGGCCAGCGCCCCCACCGCCCGGCGGTCGAGCGGCACGGCATGCCGGGCCAGACTGTCGAAGTATTCGGCCGACAGCCGCACGGTGGACGGCCAGAGCACCCGCTGGCCGGGTTCGGCCGGGTACCACAGGTCGAACGCGCTGACGATCTGGGTGTTCACCTGCACCGCCCGCCCCTCTTCCACCAGCCCCATCCGCACGGTGGCGGCGGCGAGCCGGGCGAGTTGGTCCTTCAGGTGCCGCAGGCTCGGCCCGTTGGTGTCCAGGCCCAGTGAGCGGGCGAAGGCGGTCATCGACCCCTCCACGTCCACCACCGGGTTCCTCGTCCGCACGGCCTCACTCGCCAGGTGGATGAGCACCAGCCGCGGCTTCTCCCCGTAGGGCAGCCCGACCTCGACGAACTTGCGGGTGGCCGGGTCGATGGCCGCCCCAGCCTCGATGCGGAGGGTGGCGTGCCCCTGGGTGCGCTCCCACGCCCGCACCCCGTCGCCGGGGTTGGCGTACGGGATGCCGCACTGGCACTGGACGGTGTGCAGGAAGTCCACGTCGGTCGGTCGGTCGGTGCGGATGTCGGCTGCGATGGCGAGCAGCTTCCGCTGCCGCGGGGTCAGTGGCGGGGCGTCCGGGGGTCGGGTCACGGCAGGTAGCCGTGGGCGTGGAGCCACGGACCGAGCGCGTCTTCGAGCATCTCCTGAACGGTGTGCGGCTCGACCCCGGCCAACTCCCGTTCCAGGCTGGCCCGTTTCAGCGCGGCCGCGTAGTCGGCGCGGAGGCGGGTGGTGAGCGGTGCCCGCGGGGTGCGGTCGGCGGGCGGTCGTTGGGTGGAGACCGGCGGGGGCGGGTCGCCGGTGATGAACTGGGCGGCGGACGCGGGGTCCACGCCGGGCAGCGACTGGGTGATGCCGGCGATCAGTGGGCGGCGGGTCGTGGTGGTCATGGTGGTCCTCCTACTTGGTCTTGGCTCGTTTCGATTTCGGCACGTCGGGGAACAGTTCGCGGAACAGGGCGTCCACCTCGGCGGCGGCCTCCTTCGCCCGCGTGCCCATGCCGGCCACGACCGCGCCTTGTCCCGGCGCGTCGGCGTACACCTGCCGCAGGATGAGCGGGGTCTTGGCCAGCGGCAGGTTGAGCGCCTCCGCCGCATCCCGCATGTCCTGGGTGAGCCGATACCGCATCCCCACCATGCTCAGGATGATGACCGCCCTCGGCTCGCCGCCGCGGACCTGGTGGGCCTGGCGGATGAACCGGGTGGCCTGCTCGAGGGCCCGCACCTCCAGCATGGACGCCTTGCACGGCACTAAGGCGAGGTGTGCGACCAACAACAGGGTGCGGCTGGTGTCCACGTTGCTGCCCGGCCCGTCGGCGACCACGAACTCGTACTCCCGGTCGAGCACCGGCAGGCGGTCGATGATCTCGTCCGGGGTGGTCAGGCGGGTCGCGGGCACTTCGGGCAACGCCTCCTTGCACCACTCCGAACTGGACTGCTGCGCGTCGCAATCAGCCAGCGCGACCGAGCGGCCGTGCCTGTTGAGCCAGGCGGCGAGGTGGACGGCGAGGGTGGACTTGCCCACCCCGCCCTTCGAGTTGGCGACGACGACGATCATGCCTCGACCGCTACCACGGTTTCGCGGCGATGGCAAGCGGCCTGTGCGGCCGGTCGTCCGCCCGGCGGTGCGACCGGCCGACTGACATGCCGACTTGTCGGCCGGCAGGCCGACTGGCCAGACAGCTTGCACGCCGACCGGCCGCACGGCAGGCCGGTTGGCGGTCCGGCCGCGGAGTCAGCCGCCCGACTGACCGCCCGGCCGTTCACCGGGAAACCGCGAACGGTTTCACCGCCGATGTCGTGCATCGGGAAGACGCCTGAAACCCTTTTTCCCGAGACTTCGGACCACCGCGAACCGGCCGGTGCGAGACGCTGCCGGCGCACCATCGCGCCGTGTCCGAGCGGTTGACGGGATCGGGGTGAGAGTGGTAGCCGTGGGAGCGGGCCGTCGGGAAAGATGCCCACCGCCTTTCCCGACGGGGCCGTCACCCCCACTGTCGCCCGCGTACAGTTGTTCATGCTCCGCATCACCCAGCAGTCGGCCCCGGCCGCCGCCAAGAGTTACTACACCCACGCCGACTACTACGGCGACGGGTTGGAGAGCGTCGGGCGGTGGGGCGGGCGAGGGGCGGAACGCCTCGGGCTGACCGGCCGGGTGGCCAAGGCCGCCTTCGACGCACTGTGCGACAACCGCACCCCCGGCACCGGCGAGCCGTTGACCGCCCGCACCCGCACCGCCCGCACGGTCGGGTACGACTTCACCTTCAGCGTGCCCAAGTCGGTGTCGCTCGCCTACGCCGTCGGCGGGGACGAGCGGGTGCTCGACGCCTTCCGCGCGGCGGTGGGCGAGACGATGGCCGACGTGGAGGCGGAGATGAAGGCCCGCGTCCGCAAGGGTGGGGTAGACGGCGAGAGGACCACCGGCAACGCCGTGTGGGCCGAGTTCGTCCACCTGACCAGCCGGCCGGTCGATGGCGTGCCTGATCCGCACCTGCACGCCCACTGCTTCGTGTTCAACGCCACCCACGACGAGCAGGAAGGGGGTTGGAAGGCCGGCCAGTTCCGCGACCTGAAACGGGACGCCCCTTACTGGCAGGCGGCGTTCCGGGTGCGGCTGGGGGACAAGCTGCAAGACCTCAGGTACGGTTTGACCCGCACCCGCGACGACTTCGAGTTGGCCGGCGTGTCGGCCGACGCGGTCGCCCGCTTCTCCCGCCGCACCGCAGAGATCGAGGCCGAGGCCGTGGAGAAGGGGATTACCGACCCCGAGCGGAAGGCCGAACTCGGGGCGAAGACGCGGAAGGGGAAATCGGACAGTCTGTCACGCGGCGAGCTGACCGCCATCTGGCGATCCCGACTCGCCGACGACGAGGCCGCCGCCCTGCGGCCGGGTGAGGCCGCCCCGCGCGACACCCCCGGCCGCCGTGACGCGGCGGCGGTGGACTTCGCCGCCCGCCACCTGTTCGAGCGACAGGCGGTGGTGATCGAGCGGACGCTCCTGACCGAAGCCCTCAAATCCGGGTTGGGGGAGGTGACGGTCGAAGGGGTCGCCCGCGCCGCCCGCGCCGCCGGCCTGCTCGCCACCGACCACGCCGGTCGGCGCCTGGTCACCACCCCCGAGGTGCTCGCCGAGGAGGGGCGGATGCTCGCCTTCGCCCGCGACGGCCGCGGCACCGCCCGCCCGCTCGCCGACCCAACCCGCCCGCTCAAGAGGGACTGGCTCAACGCCGGCCAACGGCGGGCCGTCCGCCACGTGCTCACCTCCCGCGACCGTGTGATGCTGATCCGCGGCGCGGCCGGCACCGGCAAGACCACCCTCATGCAAGAGGCGGTGGAGGCGATCGAGGACGCGGGCCGGCGGGTGACGGTGCTCGCCCCGTCCGCCGCCGCCTCCCGCGGGGTGCTCCGCGCCGAGGGGTTCGCGGACGCCGACACGGTCGCCCGCTTCCTGGTGGACCGCGACTCCCAAGCCGGGGCCGCCGGGGGTGTGATCTGGGTGGACGAGGCCGGTCTGCTCGGCAACCGCGACCTGGCCGGCGTGTTCGCCGCCGCGGACCGGCTGGACGCGCGGGTGGTGCTCATGGGCGACCGCCGCCAGCACGGGGCGGTCGCCCGCGGCGCGCCGCTCCGCCTGCTCGAGACCGAGGCCGGGGTGCCGAGCGTGGCCGTCACCGACATCCTGCGGCAGTCCGGGGGCTACAAGAAGGCGGTGCGGCTGCTGGAGCAAGAGCGGACGGCCGACGGGCTGGCCGCCCTCGACCGGCTCGGGTGGGTGCGGGAGGTGGCCGACGCGGACCGCTACCGGCAACTGGCCGAGGCGTACCTGGCGGCCGCCGCCGGGCGGGCGAAGGACGGCTCGCCCACGACCGCCCTGGTGGTCACCCCCACACACTCGGAAGCCGCCCGCATCACCGCCGCCGTCCGCGAGCAACTGACCGCCGACGGCCGACTGCGGGACGAGCGGACGCTGGCGGTACTCCTCCCCAAACACCTGACCGAAGCGGAGCGGGGGGAGGCGGCGAGTTTCGAGCCGGGGGACGTGCTCCAGTTCCACCGGCACGCGCCGGGGCACCGCAGCGGGTCGCGGCTGACGGTCGGTGAGGGCACCCCCGCCCCGGTCGCGTTCCCCGACCGTTTTCAGGCGTACCGCCCGGCCGCGCTGGCGGTGGCCGTCGGCGAGCGGGTGCGGGTGACGGCCAACGGGCGGACGAAGGACGGGCGACACCGGCTGGACAACGGGGCGCTGCTCACCGTGGCCGGGTTCACCCCGGCCGGGGACGTGGTGACCGAGGCCGGGTGGGTGATCGGGAAAGACTTCGGCCACCTGGCCCACGGGTACGCGGTGACCAGCCACTCGGCCCAGGGGCGGACGGTGGACACGGTGTTGATCGGACAGTCGGCCGAGTCGTTCCCCGCCTCCTCCCGCCGGCAGTTCTACGTGAGCGTCTCCCGCGGGCGGGAGCGGGCGGTGGTGTTCACCGACGACAAGCGGGGGCTGGCGGGGGCGGTCGCCCGCGGGGACGAGTCGCCGACGGCCACCGAGGTGTTCCGCCCGGCCCCGCCGCGGCCATCTCTTCCAGAGCGGCTGAAGAAGCACCTTGCCTTCCTGCGGCAGACAGTGGCACACCAGTGGGAGGCGGCTCGGGAGGTGGCGAACCGGGTGCCCGAGCGGGAGGTGATCTATGACCGATAGCCTAGAACTGTTCCGCCGTCCGCCGGCCAAGCGGGAGCCGCCCGCCGCCGAGCCGGCCGACGCGGACGAGGAGGCGTGTGCCGCGTTCGGCTTCCTGCGGGCGGCCCGCGACCGGGCGGCGTTCCTCGAACTGCGGTTCGCCGACGGCAACCGGGAGGCGTTCCCGTACTCGTGGCTGGGGCCGGTGTGGTACGACCCGTCGGCCGGGCTGGTGCTGCGGTTCGTGGGGGACGCGGTGACGCACGTGGTCATCGAGGGCAGCCACCTGAACACCCCGACGGCGGCGGGCGTGAGCCTGTTCGAGGGGGGCCTGCTGCGGCAGCGGGTGACGTGGGTGCGGGAGGCGGGGCGGCACGACCCGGCGGCGGACGGCCAGCCGCGGGTGGACTGCATCCGGGTGCTCGGGCCGGAGGAACCGCCCCCGGACCCCCGCCGGAGACCTCGGCCTCCTGCCGAACCGTCAGCACGTCCACCGGGTTCCGCATGCAGGTGAGCGAGTCGCCGAACGCGTCGGGGAGTGCCGACCGGACGTGCGTCACGATGTCGTCCTCACCCAGCGCGGACGACGACAGCGAACGACCAGGAATCGCTCACCCCGCACGTGCCGCTTGCGCGAACCGGGGATTCGTGGCTTACCTCGGCGGGTGATGCCCGTACCCGTATGCCGTTCCGTTCGGCGTGGGTGGTGGCTGAAGTCCGGTCGAGTTCTTCCGATGGAGACCAGGCGTGCGCTTCTCGCGCAAGGGAACGAGAAGCTGTCGGCGGGGGTGTTCCACTTCGACCTCCCGGCCGTGAGAGCGTGTCCGGGCAAGTCCCGGCTCTGCTCGTCGGTGTGTTACGCGACGAAAGGCCGGTACGCCTTCCCGCAGGTGCGGCGGCGGCTGGCGTGGGCGCTCGAACAGTCCAAGCGGCGGGACTTCGTGGACCGCCTGTGCCGCGAGTTGTACCGCAAGGGCGTTCTGCTCATGCGGTGGCACTGCGCGGGCGACGTCTACAGCCCGGCCTACGCGCGGAAGATGCTGGAGGTGATGGCCCGCTCGGACCACACCGCCTTCTGGCTGTACACCCGCAGTTGGCGGGTGCCGACCATCGCCCCGCTCGTCCGCGCGATGGCGGCACTGCCGAACTGTCAAGTCTGGCTGTCCGCCGACGCCGAAACGGGCGACCCGCCGGAGGTGCCGGCGAACGCCCGCGTGGCGTGGATGGCGACACGCGAGGACGACGACACGTCCCGCGCCCAGTTGGTGTTCCTGGACCGCCCGCTGCGGAAGCGGATCCCGCTGGGCATGGCCGACAAGGTGTGCCCGACGGAGACGCCCCTCGGCAAGGAGCGGGGGACGTCTTGTGCCACGTGCCGGTTCTGCTGGCGTGACTGACCTGGGGAGGCTTCGGCCTCCCCTTTTTCGTCCGCCGTACACACCCGCCTCACGGGCGGCGTTTACCCGACGTTAACCGCCGGGGTGGTACGCTCGGCGGACGGAATCGCGGGCGAGGGCAGGTGTCGGACCGAGTGGTGGACGAGGAGGAGTTGAACTTGCTACGGGCGTGTGCGCATGCGCCGGACGACGACCTGCCGCGGCTGGTCCTCGCCGACTGGTACGACGAGCACGCCCGCCCCGAACTGGCCGGGTTCGTTCGCCTCCAGGTGGCCGCCGCCGCCGCGGAAACACCACCCGGCCGCCAACGGGACTTCGTCGAACGGGCCGACGCGCTGCTCGCCGCACACGCGGGCGAGTGGGAGCGTCACCTCCGCCCCCTCGGGGCGGCCTGGGTCGACTACGAACGCGGGCTGCCCGCCGGTCTGGTGGGTGACGCCGAATCCTTCGCGCGGTCCGGCGGGCACTGGATCCGACTCGCCCCCACCGCCACCCGGCTGCGGGTGTGCAACACCGCGGCCGGCACGGCCAGCCTGGGGAGCCTCGCGGGATGCCCGCACCTGGCCCACTTCCGCCGCCTCCACCTGGACGGACTGGGGGTGACGCCGGGGGCGTGCGGCGTTTCGCCGCGAGTCACCACCTCGACCACCTGACCCGTCTGACCATTCGGGACACCGACCTCGGGCCGGAGGGGGCGGCGGCTCTGGCCGGCAGTCCTCACCTGGCGGGGTTGACCCACTTGACCCTGCGGAACACCGCCCTCCGGGTGGACGGGGTTCGCGCGCTCGCCGCCGGCACCCATTTCTCGTCCGAGATGGCGATCGAGGTGGACGGGTTCGGGCGGGGGCGGTTCGCCGATTTCCGCGATTGAGTCGAGGGGCTGCGCGGCCCCGGCTCGCCGGACCGGGGGCGGTCGCCGTGACCACCTCTCCCACACGCTGTTGTCACCGCGACGGTCCGCCGCCTGTCGCGGTGGCGAACGTCCACACGACGGGCGGCCCGCGATGGGCTACCCACGAGACCGCGACCCGGTCGCGGCGGTCACTGAACGCCACCCGCACCCCCGGCGGGGTCACGGACCACCCCCGGGGGCAGGGCTTACGCACTATGAACGGCTGACGGTGTAGGGGTTTGCGGCTATCACAGGGGTTCCCGCGAGGACCGCCCGATGCCGCTGCCGATCACCGCCGTGTTCGCCGACCTGCCCGACCCACGGCGGGAGACGGCC
>JANNVG010001060.1:0-13077 GCA_031414395.1 Fimbriiglobus sp. | reverse complement strand
ACACGCACTTCCGCATCAGCTACGCCGCCACCGACGAGACTCTGGCGAAGGGCATCGACGTGCTCCGCCGGATCGCACGGCGGTAGCGAGCCACCTTCTTCGTAAATTCACACGAATGGCTTCCACACGTCGGACGACACTGCTATACTGTTGCTGCGATTGAGTCGGGTTCTCTCCCACCGCTTGCACTCATTCCGCTCACTCATCCGAGGTCGTGATGGGACGCTTCGCCCGAACCCTCCCGGTGTGGGTCGTGTCGGTGTGCGGACTGCTCTGCACTGCCGAACAGAGTCGCGCTCAAATCTTGTGGTCGAGCAGCGTTGGTTCAGCGTGGTTGACGGGCGGCAACTGGACCGGGGGAGCCGTGCCGACGGGGGCGCAAATCGCACAATTCGGGGCGAATCCGACGAGCGGGGCGACCGGGGTCGGGATCAACTTCAACAGCACGACCAACGCCGGCACGCAAACGAACGGGCAGCGGATTCAGGAGGTCGGGGCCGTTGAAATGACCGCAGCGAGGGCCGCGACTTTCCTCATTGGGAATAGCAGCGGAGCCGCCGGGGCGACCGGACAGTTCCGGCTGAACGGGGTGACGGTGAACGGCGAGGCGAACACCATCATCCGGAACAACAGCGCGCAACAGTTCACAATTCAGAACACACAGGGGAACGGCAGCCTGACGATGTCGCTGGTCCTCGGCAACGTGACGAACAACGTGGTCAACATCGACGGCACCGGGAACGTCGTCATCAGTTCCGTCATCACCGGAACGGGTGGCGGGCTGTCGCTCAACGGCAGCAGCACGGGGATTCTGATTCTCAGCGGGGGGAACACGTACACGGGCGGCACCACCGTCAACAGCGGGACACTTCAGGTCGGAGACGCCGGCACCACTGGTACGCTGGGCAGCGGAGCGGTGACCAACAACGGCACGCTTCAATTCAACCGCACCGGAGTGACCGCGGTTGCGAACGCCATCAGCGGTTCAGGCGCGCTACGGGCGATGTCGTCCGTGACACTGACCGCGACGAACACGTACTCGGGGGTCTCCACCGTCGACGCCGGCAGTACATTGCAGATCGGTAGCGGTGGTACGGTCGGGTCAATAGGGACAGGCACCGTTGCCAACGGCGGGACGCTCACGTTCAACCGCACGAACGCGCTCGCGGTGGCCAACAGCATCAGCGGCGGTGGGGCGGTGACACAAGCCGGCCCCGGCGTGACGACTCTCAGCGGTACGAACACCTACTCCGGCGTGACCACCGTGACCGCCGGCACGCTGCACTTCAACACCACCGGCTCGCTGTACAACGGCAACTCCGGCGACTGGAACACCACCAACATCGTGGTGAATAGCGATGCAATCCTGGGCCTCACGCTCGGGGGTGCGAACGGGTTTTCGTCCTCGCAGGTGCAGACGATCAACCAACTCGGCACCTTAACCGGCGGGCTGAAGGTGGGTGCCTACCTCGGGATCGACACCCGCAACGGGGATCAGACGCACGCAAACGTCATTGCCAATTCCAACGGTGGGGCGAACCAGATCGGCTTTGCGAAACTGGGGGCGAACACCCTCACCCTCACCGCCGACAACACCTACTCGCTCACCTCGAACGGCACTCGCGTGTTCGAGGGGACACTCCAGGTGGGCGACGGTGGCACGACGGGACGGCTTGGTTCGGGCACCGTTTCGCTCGGCAGTGGGACCACGCTCGCGTTCAAGCGGAGCGACAACATCGACATCACGAATGGTATCAGCGGGACGGGCGGGCTGTCGCAGCGCGGCGACGGCATTGTCACCCTCATCGGTACGAAAAATTACTTCGGCCCCACGAGCGTGAACGCGGGCACACTGAAGCTTTCCTCCGACGGGGCGATCAACAACACGCCCACGATCTTCGTCGCCAGCGGGGCCACCTACGACGTGTCCGCGGTGACGGCCGGGTACACGCTCGGCAGCGGCCCCGCGCAGGAGTTGTTCGGGACCGGCACCGTGACCGGTGGCGTGACGGTCGCGGCGAACAGCTCCATCTTCGGCGGGAACGGCACGGGGACCGGCACGCTGACGACGGGCAACGTGACCGTGCTGAGCGGGGGGCGGTTGGGCGTGCAACTCGGCACAGGCACCGCGGCCAGCCAGTTGAACACGTCGGCCGGCATTCTCAACCTGAACTCCGGGGCGATCCTCGACCCGAACGGCGGGTTCGCCACCCCCGGCGACCGCGTGCTGGCCACGCTCGGTGGATCGAGCAGTTCGCTCGTGGTGAACGGTGCGAACGTGAACGCGGGGGACGAAATCGCCACCTACACCTACGCCACCGGCGACACGGGGCTGAAGCCGTTCGGCGTGCTACAACTGGACGTGACCGGCCTGAACATGTCCGCCGGCGAGAAACTGGTGCTGTCGCGGGACAACACCAACCAACTGGTGCTGTCGTTCACGCCGGTGCCCGAGCCGGGGCTGATGTTGGTCGTGTGCGGGCTGGCGGTCGGCGGGGTGGTGGCCGTGCGGAAGTTGCGGCGGAAGGCGATGCCGGCCGAAGTCACACACGCCGCGTGATCGCCTCCGCCTGTTCGCAGCAGTCGTTGATCGCCACCCCGTGATAGCTGTTGCCACCGAGGATCAGACCGGGGAACGCTTCGGCCAGTCGCGTCATCTCGGCCACCCGTGCGGGGTGGCCGACTTCGTATTGCGGGATCGCCCGCGGCCATCGCACCACCCGCGCGAACACCGGCTCGCCCGTCACCCCCATCGTGACCGTCATCTCGCGGTGAACCAACTTCAAGAAGTCGTCGTCGGGCAGGGCGGCCACGTCGGGGCGATTCATCCCGCCGGCCAGCGCGCGCCACACCACATGCCCCGGTGGCGCGCGATCCGGGAACGTGCCGCTGCACCACTGCACGCCGATCACGTCGCGGCCGGTGTTCTGTGGGGCGATGTACCCGAACCCGTCGGGGCGGATCGGCGCGTCTTGTTCCCGATACCCGAGCACCGCCACGTTCACCGCGGCGAAGCGGATGCCGCCGGCCAACTCGCCGAGCCGGGCCTTCAGCGGGGCGAGCAACTTCGCCTGATGATCCGCCGGGGTGGTGAGCACCACCGCGTCGGCGGTGTACCGGTCGTCGTCGGTGTGGATCGTCCACTCGCCGCCGTTCACTGACAGCCCGTTGACACTCACTCCGGTGCGGACCGAGTCGCCGAGTCGTTCGGCCAGCGTGTCGATTAGCACCTGCAACCCCTCGCGGAACGACCACATCTGCTGCGGAGCCGGCTTCTCCCGCTTGGCAATCGCCGCTTCCTTCCGCAACTTCGCCGCGCGCATCACTCCGCGGATCACGCTGCCGTGCTCGCGCTCGAACAGTGGCAGCCGCGGGAACGCCGCCGCCACGCTCAGCCGCTCCGGGTCGCCGGCGTGAATGCCCGTGACGAGTGCGTCGACGAACACATCGGCCGCTTCCTTGCCGAATCGCCGGCGGGCGAACGCGGCCACGGACTCGTCTTCCGGCACGTCGGCCGGGCGTTTGCGAAACGGTTCGGTGAGCATCCGCACCTTCGCGCCGAACGACAGCACCGGACTGAGCAGCAGGCCGAGCGGGTCGCCCGGCAGCCGGTGCAGCTTGCCCTTCAGGAACAGGAAGCGATTCTTCCGCGAGCCTTCTGATGCCGGGATGAGGCGGTCTCCGATGCCGAGGTCGCGGCAGAGTTGGAGTGCGTGCGGCTTGGCGTCGAACAGGCCGTTCGGCCCGCGCTCGACCGTGTACCCGTCGACGTGATCCGTGCCGATGTTCCCGCCCAACCGCGTGCGGGCTTCGAGCAGCGTGACGGTATAGCTCGGGTGTGCTTCGCGGATGCGGAAGGCGGCGGCAAGCCCGCTCAGCCCCCCGCCGACGATGACGACTCGTTTCATCCCACAATTGTAGCCGGCCTCAGTGAGGCTGGTCGGACCGGGGTCACAGACTCCGGCTACAGTTCAGGCGGCTTCGACGTACCGACCGAGGACGGGGCAGTCGGCAACCCGCGTGGCGATCAACTCCCGCGCGGTGCGGATCAACTCGCCCTCCTGATCCGGCGTGATCTCGCAGGCCATCACCCGCGTGCGGAGGAACACGAAGTACGTGTCGAGGGCGTCGCACAGGCAAGCGTCGTGGATGTCGGTCGGGCGGGGCAGGGCGGGGCGACCCAGCAGTGCGGCGAGCGCGCTCAGGTCGGCGGACACCGCGTTCGCCCCGTGGTTGGTGAACCAGTCGTGCAGGTCGATCGGCCCGTTGAAGCGGTTGCGACTGTTCTGCACGTAATCACCCAGCGGCAGGGCGAAACGGAACGCGGCGAGTTCGAGCGCCGGCAAGTCGTGCTGTCGCCCGCGGAACGTGACCAGTTTCGCCCGCCCGTACAGCGACAGCCCGAGCCAAAATTTCTCGGCGATCTGCCGCGGGCGGAAGTGCGGGGCGTCCAGACTGGTGAGCGACTGGAGCGAGAAGTCTGCCCCCACCCGGAGCACGGCCACGGCCGCGGGCAACGGCGTCGGGTCGGTCGTGGCCGCGGTGGCCACCACCAGATACGCCGTGCGGATGGTGGCGTCGGCGCGGAAGCCGGGGTGCGAAACGAGCGACGGGAGGGCGGTGCCCATGCGGGTGTCCGGGTGCGAAATCGTGGTATGCCTTTACGATTCCGCGCCGGGCGTGTGGCCGCAAGAGGTGAATACGCACACCCGTCACGGGCGCGGTCCGTTTGGCGCGAGTGTGCGGGTTAGGCGAATGCGCTCAGCCGCTCGGCGATGTCGCGGAGCACCTCGCGGTCGGCGTCCGGTCGCTTCGGGCTGTTCGGGTGGGTGAGGTCGCACCCGATCCACCCGCGGAGTTTGAGGAACATGGCGGCCGAGTGCTTGTACGCCGGCACCGGCGGGCGGAAGGCGAAGAAGCCGAGGTACTGGAGCAGGTCGTTCAACTCGTGGAACGCCGGGTCGCCGGCCGCCCACATCGCATCACGCTTGGCAAACAGGTCCGGGGCGAAGGTGCTCAGTCCGAGCAGGTAGTCGCTGCCGTACATCACCATGTCGATGGCCAGGTCGTTCCCCGTCAGCACCAGGAAATCGGGCCGCACGCGGTCGCGCAAGTCGAGGCGCTCCCACTCGGGCACGCGGTGCAGGCTGCTGTGTTTCGCGCCAAGGCACTGCTTCACGCCGAGCAGTCCGCCGTAGGTGTCGAGGTCGTAGATCTTGCCGAACGGCGCGAACTGCGTGCCCAGCTCGAACGCAACGAACCGCGGGCAGTCGCGGGCGATGGCTTCGTAGGCGCGGACGAGTTCGGGGCCGGGGAGGGCGGTCAGGCCGAACGACTGGAAAATCACCGGCGTGCCGCCGTGCTTCTGAATCTGCTCGACGCCGCGCTGGTAGGCGGCGAGGTCGAACGTCGCACCGGGCAGATCGCCCACGAACGCCCCAGCCATGTACTCCCGCCCGTTCATGATGGCGGCGGTCTCGGCGAGTGCCCGCTCGCGGGTGTCGGCGTCGATCAGGTTGGCGTACCCGGTGTCCATGTTCACGGCCGGTGACAGCCCGCTGTCAGCGGTGCGGGCGACGTGCGCGCGGAATGCGTCCCAATCGACCGCCCCGTTCGCGTGGAACGGCAACAGGATGGCCGACATGCCGACGACCTTGCGGCGCGGGCGGGTCATGGCGAACGGCGAGAGCATGGCAGTGTCCGGAGGGAGCGTTCACCACGAATCACACGAATCGCACGAATGAAAACCGATAGACGAAGCGCCGACTTGATTCGTGGTATTCGTGTTATTCGTGGTGAACAAACTGCTGAAAATTCTCACTCAGGAACTGCTTCGCGTCGCGCTCCACTTCGGCGCGGGTGAGTGGCCAGCCGGCGGCGATCAGGTCGGCGTACTTCTCCGTCAGGACGGTGCCGATCACCCGCCGGCTGTGGTCCCACTTGTACACCAGTTGGTCCAGCACGCGGGCGTCGCTGTGCTGCGGGATGACGGTGGTGCCGAGCAGTTCGATCCGCAGGCGGGTCACCTCTTCAATCACGCTCGGGTTGTTCAGGAACCACCAGCAGCCGAACACCATCAGGTTGCCGAACTTCCGCGCCGCCACCGCCAGCTCGTGCTGGTTCTCGCGGGAGAGCATCGTCACGAAGAAGCGGTTGCGGGGGAACTCGCGGCACAGCTTGCACACGCTCTGCACGTCGGCCAGCCCGCCCATGTCGGCGGCGTCCCGCAGCGCCGGGTTCACCGCCCGCCGGCTGCCGATCATCATGGCGAACGGGATGTCTCGCTCCTCGCACACGGGCAGTACGCACTTGGCCAGCAGGGTGTCGCAGGCGTCGAAGTCGGGGTAGTGGAAGTCGGGCGGCAGGCTGACGGCACAGTAGATCGCCTTCACCCGGTCGCACCAGTCGTTCAGGAACCGCCGCACCTCGGTCACGGTCTTCTCGTTGAACTCCGGCGTGACGGCGTACCCCCAGTCGGCCATCTTCTTCCCGCTGTGTGGCCAGTCCATCAGCAGTTGGTCGAACCGCAGCACGCCGGTGAAGCGGGGGTCGGGGGCGATGCCGGCCAGCCACCGCGCCCGCTCGTTGTCGTCGAACACGGCGTTCGTCATGGTGATGCTGGACACGTTCGCCAGCGCCATGACTTTGTCGATGTACTCGCTCGGCTCCTGGTCGCGGAACCACGGGCGGAGGGAGTCGAGTGACTTCACGCCGGGGTCGAGGCCGAGCTTGCTGAGCGTGGTGACGACCCCGCGGCACGCCTCCGAGAGGGGGGTGCGCTCGACGAACAGGTGCTTCCAGATGTGGTCGGCCTGCTCCGTCTTGCTCATCGCCCAGAACTGTTCGTAGGGCAGCTTCGTCGCGGGCACCACGCGGAACACTTCGGCGATCAGGTAGTGGTAAGTGACGAGTTCATCCACACCCCACAACATCAACCCACTCGGGTCGAGGGCGTTCCCGCGGTGCGGCACGGGCGTGCCGAACGTGGGCGGGTACAGGTGCGTGTGCATGTCCACGATGGGCGTGGACGCGAGCACGCCGGACACGACCGACGGCAGTTCAGTGGGGCTGAGTGGCGACGACACGGGCGGCTCCTTCGACAGCGGGCTTGGACGTTTTCGGGATGAGCAGGCAGCCGGCGAGGAGGGCGAGCGCGCCGAGCGGGTTGACGCCCCACCACATGGCGGTCGTGCCGACCACGCCCCCGCTCAGGTCTTTCGCCGACAGCAGCGCGCACACACCGGCCGCCGCCGCCAGCCCGATCAGATCCCACCTCCTCCGTTCTATCCCGGCTCGGGCGACCGCCCACGCGGGCAGGGCCAGCACGCAGAAGTGCGGCTTGCTCGACATCGGCGATAGCAGCAGCATGAGGCAGAACGTGGCCCCGACGCCGGCCGCGTCGAATCGCCCCCAGAACCGCCACACGGCCAGGCCGAGCAACACCAGCCCGATCACGCCGGCCGCCACCTTCACGGCGGTCGTCGGCGGGTGGTCCGGCTTCACCTCCGTGCGGATGTGCGGCTTGCACTCCAACAGGTCGTAAGAACTGACGCGGACGGCCCACCCGGTGAGCGAGTGGTTCGACCACTCGGCGGCGTACTGGTGCCGCGGGGAGTCGGACGGCTTGCCGAGCGGGAGGAGGTAGCGCTCGGCCCACTCGACCACTCGCGGGCGGCTCGTCGGCGGACGAACGAACAGGTCGGGCAGCAGCGTGGCAACGACCGTGGCCACAAGTACCGCTATGCCCGCACGCCAGCGGCCGGTGACGAACAGGTACGGGGCGAACAGCAGCGGCGTACACTTCGCGGCGGCGGCCAGCCCGATGAGCGCCCCGCCGGTCCAGTCCTTCTTGCGGAAGACGAGCCACGCGCCGAAGGTCGCCAGCCCGCCGACGATCAGGTCGGTCTGCCGGTTCACCATCACCTCGAACACGTAGCCGAAAAACGCCGTCGTGCCGAGGGCCGCGATCAGCCACTCGCGCGGACGGCTGGTGAAGCTGAACCGCCCGCCGGCCAGCCACCACGCGCCGCACGTGAGCAGAGCGGCCCCGATCGTGCAACTCAGCCACAGGTGAATCCGCACCCAGGGTTCGTTCAGGTGCGCCGCCGGCCACGCGAGAAGCACCATGAACGGCGGGTAGACGAACGTGTCGTCGTAGATGTCTTCGCCCCGCTCGTACCGCTGGGCCGCGGGCAGGTACACCGTCTCCCAATCCGTCGCGCCGAACAGGAAGGAGTGCGGGGCGACGGCCGCGGCGAGCAACCCGACGACGCACAAGCACGCCCACAGTTGCGGTCTGGCGGCGGGTGTGGTTTCCACGGGTGTGATCCATTGAACCCAGGGCGATGCCCTGGGCTGAGGGAGGACGGGCCTTCGGCCCTGAATCGGTCAGATCGCTTGACGCATCACACCATCAGGCCCGAAGGGCCTGCCTCCCTCAGCCCAGGGCATCGCCCTGGGTTCTGGCATCGCACTCCCCTCACTTCGCCTCGTCCAGCTTCCACCGGCTGATGTTGCTGAAGAGCGTGACCGGGTCGAGTTGCTCGTAGGGCACTTCCTTCGCCCGGCCGTCGAAGTACACCTTCACCCCCGTGGAGATGACCATGTGCCGGTCGAGTTGCCAAAGCGGGATGAACGGTACCGCCTCGTTGAAGCGGTCGAACACGTCGCGGGCGGCCTTCTTGATCTCGCCTTCGGAATCGCGGTGGGCCTTCAACTCGGCGAGGGCGTCGGTCAGACCGTCGTCGGCCCGCGAACTCACCGTGCCCTTCGCCCGATACCAGTTGAAGTTCCGCCCGCCGCCGCCGGCCGCCGACGGGTCGAGCGCGGCGGCCAGCGCGTGCGCGTGCCAGATGTCCGGGTAGTCGAACGGCAGGTAGGCCAGCTCGTACCGCCCGTGCTGCTCCACGCGGGTGCGGAGTTCCACCGCCGACACGCCTTCGGGGATCACTTCCAGCTTGCCGCACTCGTTCACCCCGGCCGCGATCCGCCGGCACGTCGCCTCCGCCCGCGGGTCGTCGTTGGCGAACAGGAGCGTCACCTTGCCGGTCGCGTCGCGGAGTTTGCCGGCGGCCAGGTCGCGGTCGAAGGTCGGCTTCGGGCTGGGCGGCGCCAGCCAACTGCCGGCGGGGTACGGCCCGGCGAGCGCGTGGTGGTGCTTCGTGCCCGCCCGGTAGACTTCGTTCAGGATCCCCTCGCGGTCGATGGCCAGCGAGATGCCGCGGCGCACGGTGGTCGGCTGAAGGGCGGCCACGGTGTTGTTCACGGCGAGGATGTGAACGCGGCGGTTGGCGACCGGCGTCACCACGGCCACCTTTGGAATGGCCCGATATTTGTCCAGGTCGGCGGTCGGCACGTCGGGCAGGATCTGGATCTTCTCGGCGGCCACGTCCCGCACCAACTCCTCGGTCGTCACGCCGGCCGTCGCCACGAAGCGGAGTTCGGCCAACTCCGGCTCGCCGAACCGCCCCGGCCGGCGGCGGTAGCCGCTGTTCGGCACGAACGAGATGTCCTTCACCGGGCGGTCGTCGGGCGACGGGGCGAAGTCGGTCGTCAGGCGGTACGGCCCGGTGCCGAACGGCGTGCGGGCGAGGGAGTCGCTGCCGATCTGGTCGTCCAAGTTCCTCTTCTTGCCGGCCAGGTGCTTGCCGGGCAGGATTTTGAACGCTAGCAACTGCCGCGGGTCGGGGTGGGCGGCGGCGAACTTCACCCGCACGCGGGTCGGGTCGTCGGTGTCGGGCACCAGGTCGGCCAGCCAGTCGGCGGCCTCGGCCGACGGCAGGGTGCGCTTGGCTTTCATCAGTTGCACGGTGGCCACCAAGTCCCCCGCGTCGAACGTGCCGCCGTCGGGCTTGCCCCACGCGGCGTTGCCCACGAGCGTGAGGTCGCGCGCGAGCGGGCCGACGAGCGGCTTGTGCAGGGCCAGCAGCGGGCGGTACACGCGGCCGAACTGTTCATCCGGAATCGGGTCGAGCAGGCTTTCAAAGATCAGTTCGACGGCCATCAGTTCGCTGTCCTCGCGGGCGGTCGCCGGCGACATCAGCCGTGGCATCCGCGGCACGCCGACCGTCAGCGCCGAGTACCCGGCCCGCAGTTCCTTCTGCTTCGCCAGCACGCTCGGGTCGTCCGGGTTCAGCAGCTTGGCGTTGTTCAAGAGTGTGCGGGCGCGGTCCTTGTCCGACGTGCCGCCGACGCTGTCCACGAGCTTCTTCGCCTGTGCCGCCAGGGCGGTGCGGATGCCCTGTGCCGTCTCGTTGCCCGAGTTCGGCACCTTATTCTCGAACTCGCTCAGGATGTCGCGGGCGCGCTCCAGCTTCGGCTGGTCGTCCGACTTCACCAGTTCGACGGCTTCCTCCAGGCGAATCGTCACCAGCGTTTGCAGCACCTTCGGCCGCCCGCGGTACAGGTCGGAGTAGCGGTTCACCAGGTCTTCCAGCCGCACCCAGTTCTTCTGCTTGGCCATCTCGCGGGCGATGAGCAGCCGCACGTCCACCAGCTTGTCCACCAGCGCCGTCTTGGACGGCTCCCAGTGCGCCCCGCGGCGGCGGTTGGCGGCGGCGGCCGACTCGTGCGCGAACAGCGTGCCCGACAGCACACGCTCGGCGGCGAACACGCGGTCGGAGTACGGGGCGGCGTCGGCCGCGGTGGTGGACACCAGCCGCTCGGATTCGATCACGGCGAACCGCTCGAACGGCGTGACCGCCACCACGTCCTTCGGCTTGATGAACTGCGGCTCGCCGGCCTTGTTGTCCTCGTCGAGTGGCGCCGCCCCGAACCCCTCGGGGTTCGCCCGGTACTTGTCGCGGTCCTTCTCCCACACGTAGGGCAGGGGCACCACCCGCAGCACCTTGCCGCCTTCCAGCGTGATGCGGTCGCACGCCACCGCCGTGCCGGTGTAAAATTTCTTCAACTGCGGGTGCCTGGCGGAGGTGGCCGCCCGCACGATGTCGGCGATGGCCCCCGCCCCGCCGGGCGTGTCGTCGTCCACGATCACCCGCTTCACCGGCTTCTTCGGGTTCACCTCTTCTTCTTCGTCGCGGGCGGTGGTGCGCGGCGGGCCGACCAGCACGACGGAGACGGCCAGGAGCAGTGCGAGTAGCGGCGGGAGTCGGCGCATGACGATTCCGTGCGGAACCCAGAGCGGGGTTGTGAGTTGATGATACTGTGGGGTTCGCCGGAGCGGAATCGGCCGGTACAACAACCCCGCCCGTGCGGTCGCTGTTGGCGACCATTCCTCTTCGGAGATCGAGCCATGCGGAAACTGCTCCTGACGGCGTTCGCCGTGCTGGTGTCGGCCGGCCTGACCCTGGCCGGGGAAGTGAAGTTCGTGTCGTATGACAAGGACAAGAAGGAACTGAAGGTGAAGGAGGGGACCGAGGAGAAGGTGTACAAGCTGACCGACAAGACGACGTTCAAGAACGGGGACAAGGAGATCAAGAAAGTGGAGGCCGGGTACACGCGGCTGGAGAAGATGAAGGCGGACGCCAAGTTCGAGATCACCGCCGACAAGGAGACGGCGACCGAGATCAAGTTCGCCGCCCCGAAGGACAAGGCCAAGTAGTGCCGTCCGCCGCCCGCCGGGGCAGAACCTCGGCGGGCGTTGGCGTGTCCCTTCCGGGTGGACGGTGCGCGACGGCAGGCGTAGGATTCAGTTCGACAGGCCAAGTGGCGGAATGGCAGACGCACTCGACTCAAAATCGAGCGGGTAAAACCGTGTGGGTTCGACTCCCACCTTGGCCACTCACAAGAAACCCCACGGAAACGCTAGGTTCCGTGGGGTTTCTTCCGTTTTCCCTTCGCCTTGTTTGCCGGCCGTTTCCCTTCTGACGGACCAGAACGGAACCCCGTGGGACCAAGTGACGCACCAAGCGGGGGCAGCTTCGCCATCTCCGCCGCCAGCTCCCCGCCGAAGCGGCTGTAGATGTTCGCCGTCAGCACCGGCGTGGAGTGGTCGAGGATCTTCTGGGTGATGACGAGCGGCACGCCAGCGGCGGCCAACATGCTGCCGGTCTGGACGCGGAGGGTGTGGAAGTCGAACACCTCGCCATCCGCGTTCACCGGCCGCAGCACGTCGGACGCCTCCCGCCGCTCCCGCTCGGCCTTCGGCCTCCCCTCGGCGATCCACGCGGCGCGGGCGGCGGCCAGGTCGTACCGCAGCAGCTCGGCGGTGCGGCAGTGTCGGGAGACGGGGAACAGCGGCCGACCCGGCGGGCGGTCGGCCAGCCATGCGGCGAGTTCGCCCCGGACAGTCGGCACGAGGGGGACGCCGTGCGCCTCGCGGTTCTTCTGCAACCGGGCGCTCGAGTAGACGGCCATCGGCTCGCCCGCGTGCCAGGTGAACGACTCGGGGGTGAGTTGCACCAGCGCGCCGGCCCGCAGGCCGGTGTACGCGGCGAGCAGGTAGAGCGCCGCGCGGTCCCGGCCGGGCAGGCGCTGGACGGTCGCAGGCGAGCGGCTGGCGGCGGCGATCAGGTAGGGCAGGTGTTCGACTTGGATGGGGCAGCGGATCCGCCGGCGGTCTTCTTCGGCGTTGGCGGTGGGCAGGCGGCGGAAGGGGTTGCGGTCGGCCCGCTCGGTCGCCTCCAGCCACGCCCCGAACGCCCGCAGGGTGACGGTCCAGTAGTTCCGGGTGCGGACGCTGTACGGCGGGTGCCCCTCGCCCCGCCCGGCCAGCCGGTCAGCCTCCAGTTGGCCGGCCAGCTTCTCCCCGTCCACCACCCCGGCGGTGGTCAGCCCGTGCTCGCGGATCACCCGCGTCAGGGTGTACGCGGCGTCGGCCACCCGCTTCGGGCCGGTGCCCTCCCGTC
Organism: Fimbriiglobus sp.; assembly: GCA_031414395.1. Classification (GTDB taxonomy): domain Bacteria; phylum Planctomycetota; class Planctomycetia; order Gemmatales; family Gemmataceae; genus JALHQU01. Next base: position 271 of record JANNVG010001060.1, on the reverse strand, counting down.
GCAGGTGGGCCAGGTAGTCGGGCACCAGCTCGGCCAGTTGCACCCGCCCCTTCGGGCGGTCGGGCAGCACCCGCCCCTCCTTCACCGCCTTGGCGTTCTTCTCCAACCGAATCGCCGTCGCCAGGGCGTGGGAGCGGTCGCCGAAGGGCTGCGTCTTGCACTTCTTCCCGCGGTGGTCGCGGTAGATGCCGACGAACCGGCCGGGGACCGTGCGGCGGCACTTGCCCGAGGGCAGGACGAGCGCCTTGACAGCGTTGCCCAGGCGGTCGGT
>JANNVG010001059.1:0-3772 GCA_031414395.1 Fimbriiglobus sp. | reverse complement strand
AGCTCGCCCACCACGGCGTCCACCGACTTGCTGTCGAACTTGCCCTTGGCGAAGGAGATGTTCTTCACCACCGCCTTCTTGTTATACAGGAGCACGGTCACGTCGGCGTCTTTGCTGATCTTGTAGTCGTCCGGGCCGGCGGCCGAGTCGATGGTGAGGACGATCTTGGTCAGCTTCTCCTTCTCGGCCATCGCCTTGAGCGCCTTCTCCATCTTGTCGGTGTCGTCGGTCATGACGACCACGAAACTGCCCATCTTGGCGTCTTTGTTGCTGCTGGTGGCGTCGTCGAGCTTCTTGACCAAACTGGTCAAGTCCGGGGTCACTTCGCGGGCGAAGATGACCGCGACCGGATTGTTACCGTTGAGTCAAACCTGGCAGACTTTCTTGCCTGCCGCCTTACCGGTGATGTTGAGCGGGCTGAACGCGGACACCGAGTCGCCGGCCTGGAGGCCGGACTTCAGGTCCGCTCCGAGCGAGAGGCCGGCCATCAGGCCGACCACCGCCGCAGAGAGCAGGAGCCGATTCATGGGATAGGAGTCCTTGGGGTCACGGTGGGGATGAAGCCGAACTCGGCCCGACCCACGCCCTTATCTGTACGAGACGGGGCACGTTCGGGTAGACGACGCCCGCCCGCCGCCTATTCACCGGGAGTCCGCGTCGACCGTGCCCTTCCCCGGCCGTTCCGAGTTTCCATCTGGCCGCGAACGGCGGGAAGTTCGCCGTCCGCCCACCGTGGAACACGTTTTTCTGCCCGCGGTGAAAGTTCGCAGCCCCATCCGCCGTAGTGCCGGAGGTGAACTCGCCGCCGGCCGAAATTCCGCTCGCGTGTCTCCCAGACGCCCATTATACTATTTCCACTCGCCCCACCACCCCCCCGCCACCTCACAGACACCACCATGACGAACCGCCGTCGCCCGAACGGGTTCCGCCCGCAGTTGGAATCGCTGGAAGCGCGTGAGGTGCCCGCCACGCCCGTCCAGATCGGCTCCACCGGCATCGCCCTGAGCGGGTCGCTGAGCACGTGGAACTACAGCGACGGCGGGACGTTCACCCCGTCGCCGGTGTTCGCCGACATCGACGGCAACGGCAGCGAGGAACTGATCTCCGTCACCGGCGACCGGGATGTGGCCGCGTACACGACGGGGGGCGGTTCGACCTTCACCCTGCTCCGCACGTTCGACACCGGGGCCGGCGCGGGCGAGGTGTTCACCACCCCGCTGGTCATCACCATCCCCGGCATCGGCAAGGCGGTGTTCGCCGGCGACCGCAACGGCAAGCTGTTCGGGTGGAACGCGGCCACGGGGGCCATGCTGCCCGGCTTCCCCGCCTCGGTGGACGTGCCCGACACCCTCTACCCGCAGGGGGGCGAGCGGAACAGCGTGCTCGGGCCGCTCGGGGCCGGCGACCTGGACGGGGACGGCGTGCCGGAGATCGTGGCCACCAGCTACAACCAGCACGTGACCGCCTTCAAGTCGAACGGCAGCATGATGTGGCGGTACGCGAACGACGACTCGGTGCTGTCCGGGGTGGCCGTCGGCGACCTGGACCGGGACGGCATCGCCGAGGTGGTGATCGGCGGCGACTACAGCACGAACGACTTCTACGACGCCGGCGGGAACGTGACCGCCCTGAGCGGGCCGACCGGCCGCCGCAAGTGGGTCAAGCAACTGCCGCAGATCGGCCAGTCGTCCCCGGTGCTGATGGACTACAACAGCGACGGCAAGCTGGAGATCTTCACCGGCACCGGCATCAACTTCACCAACATCAACGGGGCGGCCTTCCCCGGCAACGCCGTCTACGGGCTGGACTCGAACGGGAACGACCTGCCCGGCTGGCCGTACGTGACCGCCGCCGGGTCGGTCGAAGGCCGCACCCCCTCCCCGCCCGCCGCGGCCGACCTGAACAACGACGGCATCCCCGAGATCATCCTGGGCGACTACAACGGCAAGATCCATGCGGTCAAGTTCGACGGCACCCCGTTGTGGACCGCCCCGTTCGACTCGGCCAACCTGGTCCGCCTGTTCGCCGCCCCGGTGGTGCTGGACGTCGACGGGGACAACGACCTGGACGTGGTGCTGGTGTCGAACAGCGAGGCGCGGGCGTTCGACGGGCTGACCGGCGCGCTCACCTGGTCCGGGTTCGTCGAGAACGGCAACGAGCGGCAGTTCATCAACAGTCCGGCCGTCGGCCGGTTCCGGGGGAACGGCACCGTCCAGTTGGCCCTCCTGTCGAACGGCTCGTCGCAGGCCGGCCAGCCGCGCAGCCCCAGTTTCGTCCGGCTGTTCGACGTGGACGCCTCCACCACCACCCCGCAGTGGTGGGCGTCGCGGGGTGACGCTTCGGCCAACGTGGTGCGGCGGACGGCCGCCTTCGCCAACAACTACATCACCGGGCTGGCCACCTACCTGGGCCGCGACGCCGCCGGCACCACCAGTCTGGTCAACTTCTTCCGCGAGACGTACCAGACGGCGCAAACGCTGGAGGCGACCGCCACCACCATCCTCCGCAGCTCCGAGGGGCGGGCGAACGAGATCAACCGCTGGTACACCACCTACCTGAACCGCCCGGCGGGTCAGGCCGGGGTGGACGCCTGGCTGCCGTACCTGAATCTGGGGAACGTGTTCGCCAACGCCGAGGCCCTCATCGTCGCCTCGCAGGAGGCGTTCAACCTGTCCGGCGGCAACAACCAGGCGTGGGTCGTCTACCTGTACCAGAAGGTGCTCGGCCGCACCCCGCAGAACGGCTCCGAGTCGGTGTGGGTGAACCCGCTCAACGCCGGCACCCTCCAGCGGTCGGACGTGGCCCGCGGCATCCTGCTGTCGCAGGAGGGGACGGAACGGCGGGTCCGCCAGTGGTACACCACCTTCGCCCCCGGCGGCCCCACCCCGCCGGCCGCCTCCCTCCGCGCCGCCGGGTGGGACCTCCGCCGCGGGCTGCACGAGGAGCAGGTGCTGCTCCGGATCCTGGGCAACGGGCTGAACAGCACCGGGTCCGACTACCTGAGCATGACCACCGAGGGGGCCTGGCTGAAGGGCATGTACCGCGACGTCCTCCAGCGGAACGCCTCGCAGGCCGACCTGACGTACTGGCTGCAACAGATCGAGGGGGGCACCGGCCTGCACGCCATCAGCTACACCTTCATCAACTCGACCGAGCGGAACATCCTGCTGGTCAAGTCGTACTTCCGCCGCTACCTGAACCGCCCGGCCGACCCGGCCACCGCCGACATCATGCCGTTCGTCAACCAGTTGAACGCCGGCATGGCGCGGGAGACGCTCATCAAGAACCTGATGGCCTCGATCGAGTACGCCGTCATCTCCGGCGGCACCACCGCCGGGTACGTGAACACCGTGTACGCGCACATCCTGGGGCCCGGCCGCACGCCCGACACCGCGTCGTTCAACTACTGGGTGAACAACCCGAACGTGAAACAGGAACTGCCCTTCGAGCTGCTCAAGTCGGAGGAGTACCTGTTCAACACCATCAACGCCGACTGGATGCACATCTACCTGCGGCGGCGGCCGCACACGCCGAGCAACCAGTCGGCCCTGTACTTCGCCACCAGCCCGGACCCGTTCGCCCCCATCCGCAGTTGGATCGACCACCTGAAGGGCGGCATCGGCCGACAGCAGGACGTGGAAGTCGCCATGCTCGCTAGCGCCGAGTACATCTTCCTCGCCCGCTACGGGGCCTTCTGGACCGGCAAGCGGTGGAAGAAGTGACCCGAGGGCGATTTGGCGAGGCGTGGGGGGGGGGGGGGGGGGGGGGGTGG
>JANNVG010001058.1:0-7506 GCA_031414395.1 Fimbriiglobus sp. | reverse complement strand
CGGCGAGCACGACGCGGCCCGGTTGGCGGCCGCCGAAGCGGTGCTCGGTTATACGTTCAGGCGGCCGGCGCTCCTCTCGCGCGCGCTGACGCACGCGAGCTACCTCAATGAAGCGCCGCGCGACGCGCGAGACGCCGAGGGCGCGCTGATCACAGACAACGAGACGCTGGAGTTTCTCGGCGACGCCGTGCTCTCGCTGGTCGCCGCGGAGTATCTCTTGCTGCAGTCGCCGGCTGCGCCCGAGGGGGAACTCACCGAACGGCGAGCGGCGTTCGTCTCTGAGGCGGCGCTCGCCGCCGCTGCCGATGCGCACCGGCTCGCGCCGCTGTTGCGCGCAGGCAAGGCCGTGGCCGTCGACGTTCCGCGCTCTGCGCGCGCCGCGGGCCGGGGTAGAAGAACCCTCGCGGGGCGAGCAGAGCACCGCACAACCCCACCCGCGGCTCGAGGCGGCTGAGCAGGTGTTCGACGCCGGCGGCGGTGGCGTCGGCCAGGTCGTCGTGGGTGGCGAACGGGTACGTCGTCAGTTGCTCGAACAACTCCCGCTGGCTGGCGTCCACGATGCCGCCCGTGCCCTTCAACTTCACGCTGCCGTTCTGCACGGCCACGCTCAGCGCGGAGATGCGGGCGTCCTTCCCGCGGGTGGCCGCCTCGCCCAGCACCTTCGGCCCGAACCGCGTGCGACGCACCAGCAGATCGCGGATGCCGGCGAACGCCGCGTTCGACTCGAACAGGATGACATCCGGCCGACACCGGCGGTCGATGGCGTCGATCAGTTCCACCAACTCGGGCGTCCGCACCCGCCGCGCGGTCGCTTCGATCACCCGCACCTCGTTCGCCGTCTTGCCCACCAGCACCAGGGCACTGGCGTCGGCACTCGTCTTCGCCGACACCGCCGGATCGACCGCCAGCACCGTCCGTTCGATCTGTTCACGCGGCCACTCGTCGGCCCAGAACTGCACCCACTCCGGGCGGATCATCACTTCCCCCTCGCTCATGGTGATGAGCCGATACCCACGTGCGAAGCTCGCCTCGCCGATCTCCGCCCGCCGCTCGGCCAACCGCTCGCTCGGCCACTTGTCCGCCCACACGGGTTCCAGGTTCGGCCCCACCGCCCGGCGGAAGACGGCGTAGCTCGGGTTCGCCTTCAGGTGGGCGTTCAAGTCGTCCGGGTGCCACGGCGTGCAGAGGCCCCAGAAGCGGCCGTCGGGTTCGAGCAGGTTGAGCAGGTTGTTCGTGAAGGAGTCGCGGACGCGCCGGCGGTCGCCGGGGCAGTGCAGGCTGCGCACGTCCACGATGTCGTCGCACACCAGCAGATCCGCCCGCGAGCCGGTGCTGCCGGTGCCCACGCCGAACGCCGCCACGCTCGGCCCGATCACCTCCGCCGGCCGCAGCACGGTGAACGCCTCGGCCATCCACGGGCGACCGGGCAGCAGGTGTGGGAAGACGACGCCGACGTGCGGGTTGGTGGCAATTTGTTCACGCAAATAGCGGCTGCGGTCGGCGGCCAGGGCGTCGGTCGCGCACACCAGCTTCACCCGCAGGCCGGGCCGCGTGCCGAGTTCCCACAGCACCCGCCCGCACACCTGCACCGTCTTGCCGTGGTCGCGGGGGAGTTCGACGAGGGCACGCGAATTGAGCGTGAGGAACTGTTGCAACTCGTGGTGAACGGGAGCTTGAACGAGTGACTTGCCGTGCGGGTCGCGCAGCGCGAAGTGAATGAACGCGGACGGGTCGTCGCGGGCCAAGGCGGTCTGGTCATCCCCCCGACGCAGCAGCCATTTCAGAAGCGATCTGTTCATCGGTCATCCCCCGAACGAGGGCGAGGAGGCGGTCGGCGTAGCCGGGGGGAGAGGTGGTGGGTTGCGTGTCGCCCTTCGCCGGGCGGGCGGCCTTCTCCAACACGACGCGGATCTGCACCAACTTCACACCCGCCTCGCGGACGGACTTGTCGTTCTTCGACCGAAGCTGCTTCCGCAACACGGTGATCGTCTCGCACGTGCCCTCGACGAGTGCCCGCTGGACCGCCGCCGCGAACGCCTTCTGCCAGCGGGCGGGATACCGTTGCGGCCACGTGCGGACTTCGGCGGGCGAATGATCGACCAGTTCGGCGACGCGCTCCCAGGCGTTGCCGTCCGCCCGCAGGTCGGCGGCGGTGCGGATCAGGTGGGCGGGGGGGCGATCCGGCATGGCGTGCCCTCCGGAATGAATAGTTGAAATGTGTACAGTATTAATGTGGGGTGCGATTGCGGGCGGGTCAAACGGGCGGGGGCGAAATCGGGCGGGATTTCCCCGCACGAGGGGAAAGTGGTGACACTGACACTCATCCCGCCCCGGTCACTTGTCCTTCTTCGTTGGGGCGAGCTGGTAGTACGTCCGCCAGTTGTCGGGTTCGCCGGGCAGCGTCACCTCGGGCACGCTCAGGTTCTTCTCGCGGGCCAGCCGCAGCAGCTCCTTCGGGTACTCCGGCCACTTGCCTTCCAGCGCCTTCAACTTGTCCTTCTCCGGCTGGCTCAGCTTCTCGGGCAGCTTGACGGTGGCGAACTCCTTCACCGCGGGCGTGAAGTCGTCCGGCTTGCTCGGGCCGAGCGGAGGCAGTTTGGCGTCCTTGTTCGTCCGCGCCACCTCCTCAGCGAAGTCCGGCCACTTGCCGACGATCGCCCGCCGCTTCAGCACGTCCTCTTTCGGGATCACGTACCCGGTGCCGAGTAGCTCTCGCGGGCTGACGATCAGCTTGCCGCCGGTCGGCCCCGGCCGGGGCAGTGTCGGGTACTTCTCGGACAGCCGCAGCAGCATGACCACGTAGTTGAACCACCGCTCGCCGCGGCCCACCGCCTCGTGGCACTCGAGCAGTTCCGTCGCCTCCTGCGGCGTCAGCCGGCACGACTGCGGCAGCGGGTCGGCCTTCTCCTTCTCCTTCTTCGGCCGCACCCCCTTCGGGTCCACGCCGAACGCGGCTCGGATGTACTCGTCCACCTGCTTCTCGGCGTTCGGCTGGTCGAACGGCCACGGCTTGTAATCCTTCCCCCGCTCCTTCCCGCCGGTCGCCCGCCACACGCGGTGGGCGATCTCCCACTCCTCCCGGCGGTACGCCTCCTCGGTGCGGAAGGACTGCAACCACTCCTGCTTCTCCTCCCCACTCTCCACGTGCCGCAGGGCGTCTTGCTGGCGCAGGGGCAGCGCCTCCCGCCACCGCTTCTCGCTCACCTGCCGCACCACCTCCAGCCGCTGTTCGGGGGCGGCGTCGAGCACCCGCTTGCGGTCGGCGTCGGGCAGGCGCGTCAGCCACACGGCGTAGGTCTCGAGCGTGCGGAGGAGCGGCCCGCGGTCGCTGGCGGTCGGGTCGTTCAGCTTCTGGTGCAGGGTGCGCAACTGCTGCTGGCGGGCGGGGGTGAAGGTGCGGAACTGCTCGATCAGCATCTCGCGGTCGGCGGCCGGGAGGGTGTCGCGGCGGGGCGGGTCGGCATCGGCGGAGTCGAACAGGTCCGTCTTGTGCAACTCGCGGAGGAAGGCCACGTCGTCCACGCCCGCGTATAGGGGCAGGCTCTCGATGACCGGCAGGTCGTCCAGCCCGAGCGGGGCGGGCGGCGAGGTGGTCGGGCGGGTGAAGGACACGCCGGCGTAGGCCACCGCACCCGCCAGCACGGCCAGCAGACTCCACGCCAGCGCCTCCGGCCACACCCGCCGGCGGGCGACGGGCGGGACGGTCGGCGTGGCCTGCGACCCGGACACCCCGGCGGTGGGCATGAGGCGGGTGATGGTGCGGTTGGTGAAGGTGGGCGACGGCTCCGACTTGGGCAGGTAGTCGAGCAGGTCGAACGCCTTTTTGTGTTCGTCCGCGCGGGCGCGGGCGGCCGGGTCGTTAGCCAGTTGCGATTCGACCGCCTCGGCCGCGTCGTCGTCCAGTTCGCCGTCCAGGTAGGCGATCAGGTCGTCGTCGGGGTCGGGTTCATTCGGCGGTGTGGGCACGGGAGCACCAGAAACAGTGGGCCACGGATCACACGGATCGGACGGATGAAGTCAGAAGACAACAAGTCATCATGAAGCCAAGCCACCATCATGCGGTGTGATTCACCATCTCATCGCCTGTTGCCATCACTCTGTTCGGTTTGAATCCGTTCAGTCTGTGTCATCCGTGGCCTCTTCCTCGTCGGACACATGTGCGTCGCCGTCCATGTCGATGTACGGGCGGAGGGCCTCCCGCAGTTTGCCGCGGGCGCGGCTGAGGAGCGACTTGACCGCCTTCGTGCTCAGCCCCATCACGTCGGCGATCTCGGCGTACCCCATGTCCTCGAACTTGTTCAACACCACCGCCACCCGCTGCCGCTCGTTCAGGTCGTCGAGCGCCCGCCGCACCACCTCGGCCAACTCCCGCTGCTGCATCGGCTGGGCGGGGGTTTGCGCGCGGTCGTCGGCGGGGGCGGCCGTGAACCCGCCCGACTCCTGCACTTCCAGCGGCATCGCCTTCCGCCGCTGGCGGTCCCGCAGGGCGTTCAGCGCCAGGTTGTTGGCGATGGTGAACAGCCAGGTGCTGAACTTGGCCTTCGGGGTGTACTTGTGCCGCGTGCGGTACACCCGCAGGAACACCTCTTGGGCCAGGTCTTCGGCCTCCTGCGGGTGCCCGACCAGGTGGTTCATCACCCCCACCAGCCGGTGCTGGTACCGCTCCACCAGCTCGGCGAACGCGGCCTGATCGCCACCGCGGACGGCCAGCATCAGCCGGATGTCCGGGTCGCGGAGGGCCATCATCGCGCTGGTCTGGCCGGTCATAAATGCCGAGACACGAGAGGGGTGACACGAGACACGAGCCACCTTACGCAAGTGCGGCCGGGTCGTCCGGAGTCTGTTCCTGTCTCCTGTCTCCTGTCTCCTGTCCCCTGTCCTGCGACGCGGAGCGTCGCAGTTGGCCGCACGCGGCGTCGATGTCCGCCCCCTTCCGCTTCCGCACCTTCACGCTGATGCCGGCCTTGCGGACGGTGTCGATGAACCCCCGCAGGTCGTCGTCGTCCGGGCGGCGGAAGGGCAGGCCGTCGACCGCGTTCCACGGGATCAGGTTCACGTGCGCCTTGCGGCCCGTCAGCAGGCCGACCAGTTGGCGGGCGTGCGGCGGCTGGTCGTTCTGCTTGCCCAGCACCACGTACTCATACGTCACCTGTCGGCCGGTCTTCTGGAAGAAGTAGTCGGCGGCGGCGAGGATGTCGGGGATGCCGGTCTTGTCGTTGGTGGGCACGATCTCGGTGCGGAGGGCGTCGTTCGGGGCGTGCAGGGAGATGGCCAGATGGTACTGCATGTCGTGGTCGGCGAGAGCGCGAATCTTCGCCGGCAGCCCGACGGTGCTGATGGTGATGTGCCGCTGACCGATGCCCAGTCCGTCCTTCTCGCCGGCGACGGCCAGGGCGGTCAACAGGTGGTCCAGGTTGGCGAGCGGCTCGCCCATGCCCATGACGACGATGTGCGTGAGGCGGGTGGCGCGGGCTTCTGAGACCTCACCCCCCGGCCCCCTCTCCATGAATGGAGAGGGGGTGTTCAAGGGGGAGAGCTTCATGCCTTCGCCGCGACCTCTGGGAGCGGAATCGCCACCTGCTCCCAAAGGTCGCGGCGAAGAGGGGAAATCGTTGGCGGGTTGACCACCCCCCTCTCCATTCATGGAGAGGGGGGCCGGGGGGGTGAGGTCTCTTTCCCCCGTCAGGTTCCGCAGCCGCACCAGTTGCTCGACCATCTCCGCGGCGGTCAAATTTCGCGCCACGCCGTTCAGCCCGCTGGCGCAGAAGACGCACCCCATGCCGCAGCCCACTTGTGTGCTGATGCACGCCGTCGCACGCCCGGCGTCCTGGATCAGCACGCACTCGATGAGCGCGTCGTCGGTCATGCGGAGCAGCAGCTTGTGCGTGCCGTCGGTCGATTCCAGGTGCTTGGCCACACGGGTGCCGAACACGCTGAAGCTGGCGGTGAGGTCGTCGCGGAGACGCTTCGGCAGGTCGGTCATCTGCTCGAACGACGTGGCCCGTGCGGCGAGGATCCAGCGGCGGATCTGCTTCGCCCGCATGGGCGGCTGGTAGCGTTCCGCGAACCACGCTTTCAGGTCGTCGGGGGACAACTCGAGCACGGCCGGCAGTGTCGGCGGGGCGTCGGCGGTGGGCAGCGGGATGGCGGTCATGGCGTTCATTTTATCGCACGCTGAACCGGGTCGCGTAAAAAAGGCTCGGCGGAGCCATCTCCCATCGAGAACACCCGGAGCAGCGATTTGCTACGCCCGCCACCCAACCGGCCGCGGAACCGCCATCTCCTGCTCGCACTGGTGCTGGCATTCCCGCTCCTCCTACTGGCGGGGGTGGGAATGTTGGTCGCTTTGGTCGTTGTGATCGGGTGGGGGCAACAGACCGTCCGCGGGGTGACCGGCCTGTTCCTCAGTGCGACCGTGCTGGTCGCCGGCTACCCGGTGGCGGTAGCGGCTCACGAACTCGGGCACGCCGTGGTGGCTGCGACCTTCGGCTGGCCGATCATTGCCGTGCGGGTGGGTCCGGTGGTAGTGGAGCGGGTCGGCGGGCGGTGGCGTTTTCGGTGGAACTGGCGGGCGAACTGGCTCAGCGGCATTGCCCTCGCCAACCCAGCCCAACCGACCCGGCGGCGGTTGGTGGCGTTCGTGCTGGCCGGGCCAGCCGTCAGTTTGCTGTGCGGCGGGTTGATGGCGTTCGCCTTGGGCGGCGGGCCGGGGTGGGTACGGTGTCCAGCCGTGGCAGTGGCCGCGTGCTCGCTCGTCCTCGGGTGGGGCAGTTTGCTCCCCATGCGGCATCGCGGGCTGGACTCCGACGGCCGCATCCTGATCCTTCTCTGGTTGAATCCGGGGTGGGTCGGCCAGGCGAATGCCGGCGCGACCCGACAGCAGGTCGGGCTACCGTCCGAACCGTAAGGGAGGCCGCCCGTGGAACCGCTGCCCTGGTACAAGATGGCCGCCCCGGTGGTGTTCGTCGTCGGGCTGACCGTCCTGTGCGTGGTGAAGAAGCTGGTGCGGTTCCGCGCCATGCTGCTCGGCATCGGCCTGCTGAGCGGGTACGCGGCGGTTCAGGATCAGGTGTCGGCCCGCCTGTGCCCGGAGTATTTCACCCACTTCCACAACCCCATCCCCGGCCTGACCGACCCGACGCTGCTGGGCATCGTGTGGGGGTTCCTCGGGGCGTGGTGGGGCGGAGCGCTGTTCGGGTATTTCGTCGGCATCGCCGGGACGATTGGGAAGGCACCTCCGCTGTCGGTTCGCCAACTGCTGCCGCCGATGCTGCTCACGGTGCTGGCCGTGGCGTGCGTGACGGCGCTCGTCGGCGGGGTGGTAGCGCTGTACGCCGGGCAGCTCGACGTGGAGGTGAACGAGTACGTCGCCGGGCCGGTCCCGAAGGAGCGCCGGCGGGGGCTGCTGGTGGTCTGCTGCTACCACCTGGCGGCGTACGTGTCGGCCGTGGTGGGAAGCGTGGTCTGCTGCGTGTGGGTGGCGCGGGCACGGCGAACGGCGCGACG
>JANNVG010001057.1:0-7396 GCA_031414395.1 Fimbriiglobus sp. | reverse complement strand
CGCCAACGCCACCCTCCCCCGCCCGTTATCCCTGCGACCACCTCCCCGAGACCCCCATGCGCCGCCTCCTCCCGTTGCTCGCCGTCGGCGGGCTGACGTTCGTCGTTTGTCTGGCCCGCCTGATCGCCCAGCCGCCCGAGCCGCCGGTGAAAACCGCCGTGCTGCCGCTCACCCGCATTACGCTCACCAATGCCGGCATCGGCTACTTCCACCGCGAGGGCACCGTCGATGGCGACGCCCGCGTCGAGTTGAAGGTGAACGAAGAGGACGTGAACGACCTGATCCTGACGCTGCTCGCCGACGACCCGACCGGCACCGGCAAGGCCATCACCTACGACAACCGCGCGCCGGCCGAGATCACCCTGAAGGCGTTCAGCATCGACCTGACCGAGAACCCTGGTATCGGCCACCTGCTGCACCAGGTGCGGGGCGAGAAGGTGACGGTGACGACCGACGGCAAGAACACCGTGACCGGCAGCGTGGTGAGCATCGACCGGCCGAAGAGCGAGTTGGTGATCGAACGGGCCGACGGGGAGACGGTGTCCAAGTCGGTGGCAACGCCGATCCAGGCGAGTGCGACCGAGCAGCTCACCCTGCTCACCGACGAAGGGCTGGAGACGGTGGCGGTGCCGAAGATCACCCGCGTGAAGTTCGCCAAGCCGGAGCTGCAAGCCGAGTTCCGCAAGGCGCTCGAAGCGCTGGCCGCCGCTCGTGGTGAGGCGAAGAAAACCGTCAGCGTGCTGTTCCGCGGGAAGGGTCAGCGGCCGGTGAGCGTGGGGTACGTGGCCGACGCCCCGCTCTGGAAGCCGACCTACCGCCTGAGCGCGGCCGACGGCAAGGCCACGCTCGAGTGCCTCGCCGCCATCGAGAACACCACCGACGCCGATTGGGAGAACGTGAAGGTGACGCTGGTGAGCGGCCGGCCGGTCACGTTCAAGATGGACCTGTACGACCCGCTGTTCGTCCCCCGCCCGACGTTCGAGCCGGAGCTGTACGCCTCCCTCCGCCCGCCGCTCTACCAGGGGCAGGGGTCCGGATTCGGCAACCTCGGAGGACAGTTCGGATTTCAAGGCGGCAACCTCGGCGGCGGTGGCAACCTTGGTGTCGGCGGCGGCATCCTCGGTGTCACCGGCGGCGGGATGGTCGTCCGCGGCACGCAAAGTTATCAGCCCGGCACCCATTTCAACTACGGCGGTGTCACCCGCGAGTCGGTGCGAAGTATGCTCCGCTCGAAGGCGATGCCGCAAGATCCGGATTCCCCGCCGGAGATCCCTATGGTGAGGGATCTGCCGTCGGTCGTCGACGCCAAGAACCTGGGCGAAGCCTTCGAGTACAAGGTGGCCGACCCGGTGACGCTGCCGCGGTTCAAGTCGGCGCTCGTGCCGGTCATCCGCGAGCAGGTGGAGGCCCGCCCGCTGAGCGTGTACAACCCGGCCATTCACCCGACGTACCCGCTCAAGGGGTTCCACGTCACGAACACCACCAAGCAGTTCCTGGCGCAAGGGCCGCTGACGGTGTACGAGGGCGGATCCGCCGTCGGGCAGGCCCGCATCTCGGACGTGAAGCCGGGCGACACGCGGCTGATCGCCTACGCGATTGATCTGGACGTGCCGGTGCGGATGGACCCGCAGACCGACGTGCGGACGCCGGTGTCGCGGCAGATCATTAAGGGGGAGATGCGGACCGTCACGCGGGTGAAGGCGACCGTGAAGTATTCGGCATTCAACAAGGGCAAGCAGCCGGCGACGGTGTGGGTGACGAAAGTCGCCCGCCCGGACTGGAAGCTGATTGCCCCGGCGAAGGTGGCGGAGAAGACGCCCGACCTGTTCCGCTTCGAACTGGTGCTCCCGCCCGGCGAGAGGGCGACGCTGGAGGTGATCGAGGAGCAGGACGATATCGCCTGGGCTCACGTGTGGAAAATGAGCGTGGGCACGCTGGACGAGTTGGTGAAGGAGGCGATCACGCCGCCGGCGGTGAAGGTGGCGCTGGTGAAGGTGCGGGCGGTAGAAGCGGAGCGGGACGCGGTCGAGGTGGGAATGCGGGCGGAGGAGGCGGGGATCAAGGAGATCGTGGAGGAGCAGAACCGCCTGCGGGCGAACCTGGCGGCGGTGCCGAAGGAGAGCGAGGCGTACAAGCGGTACGTGAAGAAGTTCGACGAGCAGGAGTCGGAGATCGAGGCCCGCCGGGCGAAAGCGAAGGAACTGACGCGGGCGAAGGAGAAGGCGCTGAAGGAGCTGACGGAGTTGACGAAGGGGCTGAACGCGGAGTGAACCGCCGGGTTCGGTCGGGTGGTCGACTCTCGCCGAGAGTCGGAGTGGGGGGTTGGCCGGAGTGACGAGCGTGCCGTTGGTGGCAGCCGTCCCGCGCTCCACGCGGGAGGGACTCGCGTCGGCCCCCGTCCGACCCTCGGCGAGAGTCGGCCACCCGTACAGCCCCGGTCGCACGCGCTCGCCGTTGGCTCGCCTGGAATCACCCGAAAATCCCCTTCGGGCGGTCATCTCTCCCGGTGCCGCAGTTGACCACCCGCGTCAGCTTCGGCACCGTCTTGGCGATCTTCCAGTGGCCCGACTTGTTGCCCGCCGTGCGGACGTCTTTGCAGTCCACCGTCACCGCCCCGTTCAGGGCGAACCCGTACCCGTCGTTGCCGGCGATCGTGCCGCCCGTCACCGCCCCGCCGCTCTGCTCGTCGAACACCAGCCCGTCGCCGCGGTTGTCGCTCACCTCCGCCTTGTCGATCTGCACTTGGCACTGGCCGCCGACCTGCACCCCGGTGGTGTTCGTGGTGAACTTGCCGCCGACCACCCGGCCCCCGCCGGCCTCGCAGAACACCAGCCCGCTCCCGCGGTTGCCGGTGGCCGTGAAGGCGGTCAACTCCATTCGCGCGTCGCCGCCCACCCGCACGCCGTCTTTGTGGTTGCCGGCGGCCGACCCGCCGGCGGCCGTCAACCTCCCCTGCTCCATCACCCACACCCCGTAGGCGCGGTTCTGCTCCCACGCACACCCGTCGGCCGCCACCGCCCCGGCCCCGGTCACCCGCAGCCCGTGGCGGTTGTTCCGCCCGGTGCAGGCGGTCAACTCGATGCGGTCGCCGCGGGCGGCGAACACCCACGCCCCGCAGCGGGCGTTGTCCAGGAAGTGGCAGCCGCGGGCGGACGCGGTGCCCCCGCGGCCGACCACCAGCCCGCTGCCGATGGGCGAGTCCTTGTCCACTTCCTTGCCGCCGCGGAACCTCACCCGTTCGGCCGTCAGCCGCCCGCTCATCACCCGCACCACGTCGCCCCCGGCCGGCCCCCGCCGCTCGACGGTCACGTCGCTCACCCGCACGTCGTCGGTGCCGCCGATGCCCAGCACGAACTCCTCCCCCGGCCGGCTGCCGGTGCCGATCAGGAACGTGTGCTCCGGGCCGTCTCCGCTGATGGCGAGCGGCCCGTGCACCTTGACGGGCGCGTCCAGCACGTGTTCGCCCCGCCCCAGTTGCACCTTCGCCCCAGGGCGGACGGCGGCGAAGGCGTCGGCGGCCGACAGGTACACCTTGCTCACCCCGTTCTGCTCGACGGTCACGCTCGGCCGGTCGGCCCGCCACAGCCACAGGAGGGGCGAGAGCACCGCCTTCGGCTCGAACGGGCGGGGCGGCTCGTCCGGGTCGTACTCGCGGCCCTGCGCGGACACCACGCACACCCGCACGGCCTTGAACTCGGACCGCAGGCGGGTGATCAGCCCGCGGTACGGGGTGGTGAGCAGCCAGCCGGTCAGGGCGTCGGACACCCCCTCCAGGGTGGCCCACGGGTCGGGGGTGGCGAACACGTCGTCGGCCAGCACGCGCTTGGCGGTGTCCGGGAACCCCGGCAGGACTTGCAGCCGCTCCCCTTTGGTGAGGGTGAGGATGAGGGTGTGGTCCTTCGGGCTGTCGCCGAGGGTGGCCATCGCCTGCTGATAGTTGCCCAGGATGCGGAGCAGCTCGTGCGGCGGGTAGTCGGCCAGGGCGTCCGGGTCGTCGGGCCGCAGGTACTTCTCCCGCAGGCTGACCGTCCACACGAGGGTGGGCGACCGCTTCAGGAACCCGCTGGTGCGGCGGAACTCGGCGGCCGTTTTCGTGAACACCTCGCCGGAGTTGTCGAAGTAGATGAGCTGGCACCCGCCCACCCGCGGGATGCCGGTGTACCGCACGATCATCGGGTCGGGGATGTCGTTGGCGTCGCTCGCCCGCTCCTCGTGCCCGCCCTGGTAGTCGGCCAGCTTGGCCCGCAGGCGGTCGTACTGCTCGGTGTCGAGCGGGTCGGAGAAGAACCCCGGCCAGTGGTCGCCCTCCTGTTCCAGCTTCTCCAGTTGGCCGAACAGGGCGTACAGGAACCGCGTCTTCCCCTGGGCGGTGCCGCCGATGAGGGCGAACGGGAGGGGCGGGAACTGGTCGTACTTCTCGACGTACCGGTACGGGATGGTGTCCATGCCGCACCCGTCGGCCGGGCACTTCCAGTACGTCTCCCCGTCGGGGGTGGTGATCTTGGCGAGGGGGACGGCGGTCAGGCACCGCGGGCACAAGTGGCGGGGGGCGTCGGGCGGGGGCGGCGGGACGGTGGTGGGGCGGGCGAGGCGGGCGGTGGGCGGCCCCGGTTTCGGGTCGGGCGTCACGGGGCGTCCCTCTGGGGTGTGGCGGGGTCGGGGATGCCGCGGAGTTCGGTGGTGCTGGGGTGGAGCAGGCGGGCGACCAGCCAGCCGAGCCGGTGCAGCCCGTGCGGGTTGGTCGACGGCAGGTTCTGGGCTTCCGTCCCCGAGCGGGCGAACGGCGTCACACTGCCCACCAGGGCGCGGAAGAGGGGGAGGGTGAACTCGCGCTGCTTCTCGTCCGACAGGGCGACGGCCGCGCCCACGAAGTACCCGCCGTCCTCCCACACGTCGCCGCGGGCGTGCCACCCGTTCACCCGCGCGAACAGGTGGTCGTTGGCCATCCGGCGGAAGGCGTCGTCGCTCGCCGCGGCCAGGGCCTCGGCCAGCTTGGCCTCGTCCTTCCGCTTGTACGCCGCCTGGCAGTCCTTCCACCCCCGCTCCTTCGCCACCCCGGTCGGCTCGGTGATGATCTGCGGGAAGGTGTGCGGGTCGAACCGCCGGTCGAGGTGCGGCAGGAAGTCGGTCTTCATCAGTTGGGCGAAGTGGGAGAGCAGCCCGCCGCCCCCGTCGCCGGCCGGCGGCAGCCGCACCCCGAGCAGGGCGAGCGGGTGCTTCTCATGACCGAAGAACTGCCCCCACAGGCGGTTCACCTCGTCGTGCGCGGTCGTGTTCGGCTCGCTCAGGGCCACGTACCGCACCTCCCCGGCCACCCGCGGCAGCACGAACTCGGCCGCCCACCCGAGCAGGTGCGGCTTCTCACGTAGGAACGCGGCCGGCCGCCCGCCCAGGCGGTCCTGGAAGCGGAGGAGCAGCCGCAGTTGGTCCAGGTCCGGCCCGTCTTCCGTGGTGTTGGTACACACCGCCTCGTACGTCTCGGCGTCGGCCGGCAGGGGGCCGCCCAACCGCCCGGCGTCGGCCACCAGCCGCCCCGCCGCGCCGGGGGCGTGCCACTCCCGCGGCAGCGTCCGCCAGCAGTACTTGTGGAACCAGTCGTCGTCCGGCCGGGCGGTCAGTTCGGCCCGCACGAACGCCCGCGGCTCGGCCTCCGCCACCCACCGGGCGGCGGCCATGCACAGCTTCCGCGCGTCGCCCGATTTGTCGTTCGCCCGCCACTGGTACAACGCCCACGCCGTGCCCGCGTCCAGGGCGGGCGGCGGGTCGGCGAACACCACCTCGCTCACCCACCGCACCCGGTCGGCGGTGACGATCCCGTCCGCCAGTTTCTTCACCCCGTCCTGCCCCCACCCGCCGAAGTACGCCTCCGCCTTGCCCTGCACCCCCGGCAGATCGAGCACCCGCTTGGGGAAGGCGGCTTCGACCCCCGCCGCCACCGCCCCCGCCCACCGCCCGTCCACCCCCGGCAGGCCCCGCGCCCACTCCACTGCCGCGGCCGTCGCGTCGGGCGGCAACTCCCCCCGCCCGGCCACCCACTCGACCAGCACCCGCCCGCACTCGCGGTCGGCGTCGGTCAGGTGCGGGGTGGCCACCCACCAGTCGGCCAACCGCTTGTGTTCGTCGGCCGCGGGGAGTGTGGTGGCGGGCTTGCGCTCCGCCTCCAGCCGCACGAACTGGCGGAACGGCCACGCCTGGAGCAACGCGGAACTGCCCGCCCCGCAGACGGCCGGCGGGTACTTGCCGCGTCCGGTCCACAGGGTGTCGAATCCGCACCTCAGGCGGGCGGGCGGGGGGAGCAGTCGCATCACCTCCCGCAGCACCACCTCGGTTTCGTCCACCCACACCGGCAGGGCGACCGTCTTGGTCGGCGGCCCGCCGAGCAGCCACCCGACCAGTTCGCGCACCAGCGGGCGGAGCTTGTCCGGCAGGGGCGAAGCGGGTCGCACGACGGGGGTGAGTTCGACGCGGGGTAAGCCGTCGGCGCTCTTCTCCCACCCCTTGCACACGTCGACCAATTCCTTCACATCCGGGTCGCGCTGGAAGGGGAAGCCGGCGTCGAACAGGGCGAACGGGTCGGCTCCAGCCGCCTCGAACCCGGCCCGGTCGAACAACAGGGCGTGGGCGTGGAACCGCCCACCGCGGCCGAACTTGTCCGGATTCTCCAGCGGTACCGCTTCGGCCAGCATCACCCAGCCGCCGGACACCAGCGGGGCGAAGATCCGCCGCGGCACCTTCTCCTTCTCCCGCAAGCTCGCCGCCTCCGCCGTGGTGAGCCGGGCGAACGTGTTCACCCGCTGTTCCACCTCGTCCAGCACCGGCTTGGGCAGGGCCTTCGACCACAGCCAAAGCTGGAACCCCCGCCGACGGTGCGGCGACCGCTCCTGCTCGACGTTCGTGTACACGAGCTGCGCGGCGGTGGGCATGTCGGCACTCCCTTCCCCCACCATTATGGAGAACCGAACACCGGAACCCAGGGTTGAATGGCACTTCCCGAAGGCGTTGACCGGGTGCTACGGGGGAACTGGTGCCGCGGCTTGGTCATGTCCTTGCCATCCTTCGGGCGGCGTTTCCGCACCCCCGGTTCCGACCGGTTCGGACGGTCGTCCACCACCTGCAAGCCGATCACCCGCAACCACGCCTCCCACGCCGCCGGCTTCGCCACCGTCCCCCCCGCCGACACCGACCCCGCCCGGATCGCGGTGAACACCACGTCCGACCATCGTCTCGCAAGGGTGCCGCTCTCCGCGACTCCAAGTCCGCGAACGAGTTCCGGCTTCAGGAAGTGCCATTCAGCCCAGGGCTGCGAGAACAACCCCGTTGGGGTTGACCGGCTGCCAGGCGTTGGAATTGCTCACCCGAATGAGCAAGTGGGAAGTGGGTAGTCCACCTTCCAGCC
>JANNVG010001056.1:0-2594 GCA_031414395.1 Fimbriiglobus sp. | reverse complement strand
TTCCCTAGGGGGGGGGGGGGGGGCCCCGCGGGCCCCCGCCACGCCGCCCTCCATCAACCCCTGGAACTCGTTCCCACGCTCCGCGTGGGAACGGCATCTCCGACGCTCCGCGTCGGTGCCATGGACGCAGAGCGTCCGCGGTTCGTTCCCACGCGGAGCGTGGGAACGAGATTCACCCGTGCAGCCCCGGAATCGGCGCCGCGTCGGCCAGGGCCAGCACCTCGCGGCCGACGCCGCGGGTGACCCGCAGCTTGCCCACGTCGAACATGGTGTGGGCGATGGTGCTGAGCAGGTTCGGGATCTTGATCGGGTCGGACGACGGTCGCCCGCCGTCGCGGCTCGACTGCCCGATCACCTGTCCCATCTTCAGCCCGCCGCCGGCGAGCAGCAGCGGGGCCAGGTCGCCCCAGTGGTCCCGCCCGCCGTTCTTGTTGATCTTCGGCGTGCGGCCCATCTCCCCGCACGCCACCAGTAGAATCTTGTCGCTCAGCCCGCGGTCCTTCAGGTCATCGATGAACGTACTCACGGCGTGGTCGAGGCCGGGTGCCATGTACCCCATGCCTTCCGTCATGGTGGCGTTGTTCGCGTCGGCGTGCATGTCCCACACGAAGTTGGTCGTGACGGTGATGAACCCGGCCCCGCGCTCGGCCAGCCGGCGGGCGAGCAGCAGCAGCTTGCCCAGCGTGCGGGCGTTGTCGGTGTAGAACTTCTTGTTGTTCCACTTCTTGTCGATCTTGGACACGTCGTACAGCGACTCGGTGTCGTACCGGGCGACCGTCTTCGGGTCTTCGCCGGCCAGGTCGAACGCCTCGGCCGCGTTGCCGAGCAGCAGGCTGAACGCTTTGTTCCGCGTGTCGTCCAGGGCGTCGCCGGTGGCGTCCAGTTCGCGGTTGGCCTTGTCGAACGCGGCCAGCAGGGCGCGGCGGTCGCCGAGCTGCGCCTGCGGCACACCGAGCGTCAGGTTCTTCTGCGCCGGCCCGCCGCCGCCGGGCACGAACGGCACACTGCCGGGGCCGAACGCCCCGCTCGCCAGGAAGTTGCCGAACCCGGCCTGCATCGGCTGGCACTTCGGGTCGATGGCCTGCGGGAAGAGGGCCACGTTCGTCGGCATCCCGGTGTCGCGCGTCGACCCGGCCACGCTCGCATACGCCGACCCCAGGTTCGCCGCCGCCGTGTCTTTGCCCACCACCGGCTTGATGTCGTGGTTGCCGTCGCCGGTCACGAACGACCGCACCACGGTGAGCCGATCCGCCCGCGCCGCCAGCTTGGGGAATGTGCCGCCGAACGTGACGCCGGGGATCGCCGTCTTCACCTCGCCCGTGGCCGAGCGGATTTCAACCGGCGCGTCCATCTTCGGGTCGAACGTCTCGATCTGGCTCGGCCCGCCGTGCAGGAACAGGAAGATGACGCACTTGTCCGTCAGCGGCCCACTGGCGGCGGAGGAAAGCGTACTGCCGCCGCGGGCTTGTTGGAGGTGTGACAGGCTCAGCCCGCCGAGGGCCAACCCGCCGACGCGGAGGAACTCGCGGCGCGATCCGGGCGAACGGAAGCTGAGCATGGCGGGGCCAACCGTGGGGAGAGGCAGACCGGCAGGATTATGAGCATAACGGATGGCGAACGGGAATGCCACAGGTTCGACGGGGCGACTGCCATTTCCCGTTTGCTCCGCCCGCGAACAGGGTATACTCTCCCGTCGGGAACGATTCCTTCCGAGGTGCGTACCGGGATGCGGCTGATCCTGGCCATTGTGATGACGGGCGCCCAACTCTCTGGGCCATGGCTCTGTTGCTGCGGGCCGACGCGGGGGGCGGACGCCGTCGCCGGGCCGGACGCGGACGCCCCGCCTGTGGGCGACGGCTGCCCGCACTGCAAGAAGGAAGCCCCGACCTGTCCGCCAACTGACGATAAGCCGAATGCCCCGCATGTGCCCGACCGCTGCCCGTGCGGTTGTGTGCTGGCGATGACGGTGCCCGCCGACAAGCCGACGACGCCCACGATTGACAGTCTGTTGGTCGTCGTGTCGGTCGAACTGCCGCAGACGATTCAGTCGGTGGTCGTCGCCCCGCTCGCGGTGGTCGGGTTGCGTGAATTGCCGCTCCTCACCACCGCCGACCGCCTCTACGCTCACCACGTCTTGCGCTGTTAACCCTACTCCGGTCATGACGAGTTCGGAAGCAGTACCCCCGCGGGGAATCACCCCGCAAGTGGTCGAACCGTTCCGTTCAACATTCCTGGAGACGAATCATGCTCTCGAAGATCCTGGCCGGCGTGCTGGCGGTGGCGACGCTCGGGCTGACCGGCGGCGGCGTGTACCTTGCCGCGGCGAAGGCGGAGTCGTGCTGCTACCCCCGCAGCCCGTGCTGCGTGGCCGGCGTCGCCTGCTGCGACACCTCCGACTGCTGTGACCCCGGCGCCGCGTGCTGCGTGCCCGGCGCGGCCTGCTGCGAGCCGGCGGTGACGGACGCGACGGCGAAGGTGACGAAGGCCGGCTGCTGTGAGCCGGGGGCGGCCTGCTGCGAAGTGGGCGGCGCCTGCTGCGTGAAGTAAGGCAGCGGCGTGAAGATGTACTGCCGGCACTGGAGGGGGGGGGGTGG
>JANNVG010001055.1:0-5003 GCA_031414395.1 Fimbriiglobus sp. | reverse complement strand
GTCGGGTTCGCCGTGTTCAAGCGCGGCCCGAAGGGGTACACGGCGGGTCGTCGCGGCGGGCGGTTGGAACGGCTGGCATTCGCGTCATTTCGCCCATGTCCTCGGACTCCCCGCCGCTCGACACCGCCCTACAAGAAGCGGTTCGCCCGCCTAAGTTATCCGCTTTCCCGCCTTTCGTTCGGAGCCTCCCCGTGGCCAGCAAGATCAAGGTGAAGAACCCGGTCGTCGAGATGGACGGTGACGAGATGACCCGCATCATCTGGCAGAAGATCCGCGAGAAGCTGATCCTCCCGTACCTCGACATCGACCTGAAATACTTCGACCTGGGCATCGAACACCGCGACGCCACGGACGACAAAGTCACGCTCGACAGCGCCGAAGCCACCAAGCAGTACGGCGTGGCCGTCAAGTGTGCCACCATCACGCCGGACGAGGCGCGGGTGAAGGAGTTCGGCCTGAAGCGGATGTACCCGTCGCCCAACGGCACCATCCGGAACATCCTGAACGGCACCATCTTCCGCGAACCCATCGTGTGCCGCAACGTGCCCCGCTTGGTGAGCCACTGGGACAAGCCGGTGGTGGTGGCCCGTCACGGGTTCGGCGACCAGTACAAGGCGAGCGAGATCAAGTTCGACGGCCCCGGCACGGTGAGGCTGACGTACACCCCGGCGGACGGCGGGCCGGTGATCGAGAAGGAGGTGTACAAGGCCCCGAGCGCCGGCGTCACGATGGCCATGTACAACCAGGACGACTCCATTCGGGGCTTCGCGCGGGCGTGCTTCCACTACGGCCTCGGCCGCGACTACGCCGTGTACTTGTCCACCAAGAACACCATCCTGAAGGTGTACGACGGGCGGTTCAAGAACCTCTTCCAGGAGGTGTTCGACGCCGAGTTCAAGGCCGCGTTCGACGCCAAGAAGTTGACCTACGAGCACCGTCTGATCGACGACATGGTGGCGTCCAACATGAAGTGGACCGGCGGCTACCTGTGGGCGTGCAAGAACTACGACGGGGACGTGCAGAGCGACACGGTGGCCCAGGGGTACGGCAGCCTCGGGTTGATGACGAGCGTGCTCACCACCCCGGACGGCAAGACGGTGGAAGCCGAAGCCGCCCACGGCACCGTCACCCGCCACTACCGCGAGCACCAGAAGGGGAAGAAGACGAGCACCAACCCCATCGCCAGCATCTACGCCTGGACCCGCGGGCTGATCTACCGCGGGCGGATGGACGGCACGCCGGACGTGGTCAAGTTCGCCGAGACGCTGGAGAAGGTGTGCGTGGACATGGTGGAGAGCGGCAAGATGACGAAAGACTTGGCCGTGCTGATCGACGCCGAGGCCCCGTACCTGACCACCGACGAGTATCTGGACGCGGTGGACGCCGAGCTGAAGGCCCGCATGGGGTGAAGCGAATCGACGGGCGTGCGGGTCACTTGGACCCACGCCCGTGCGCCGGCGAAGTGCTCACACACTCCAGGTTGCCGCCATGCGAACGGTGTTCACCGTCACCAGCCAAGCTCGCGCGGACTTGGTTCGTCTGCTTGAACCGCTTGTCGCGCAACCGATCGACGCCCTACTCCGGGCACAGAACATCCTTGACGACACGAGCCAACAGGTGCTGGTGGCCGGCGGACCGCCGAAAGGCGCTCGGCCGCGGTCGGGTCCGGGGGGTGAATGGTGGTGGTGGCGGTACGTTCGAGGGGTGTGGCTGGGGTTCGTCGTCCGCACGACACCGGCACGGCTGTTTCGCCCGGCTGTCCAGACGGTCACGCTGGCTGTTGCTGAAGCGCGGCGGCCTCCCGCTTGAGGTCTTCGATCACCTGTTCCACAGGCAGGCCGTCTTCGATGTTCTTCAGCCGCTCGGCGAGTTCCGCCTCGCGCTCGGGGGTCAGCTTCGGCCCGTACTTCTCGAACAGCCAGTCGGCCGCCTTCGGGGGTACATAATACCCCATCCGCTCGCTCTCGAACGAGAACGGGATCAGCCCGTTCCCGCCGTAGATGCGGATCAGTTCCTTCAACAGGAACAGGAGTACCGCCTCCTGGTCGTCGGGCGACAGCGAGCGGACGTACTCGACGGCGGTCGGGGTGGACATGACGGGCACCTCATCGGACGGGGCTATTCTACCACCAGCGGACGCGGCGAACACTCGACCCGACGACAAGGATCACGGGTCGCCCTCCGGGGCGGCCGGCCGACCATGACCCGCTACACCATCACCCACGTCACCACGTATGCGTACACCGAGGCGGTGTCGCTGTGCCAGAACGTGGCGCACCTGTCCGTCCGCCCGTGCGACCGCCAGCGGGCCGACCCGTCCACACTCGCCATCTCGCCCGAGCCGGCCGTCCGCGAGGAGCGGACCGACTACTTCGGCAACCCGGCCCACCACTTCACCATCCAGGAGCCGCACCGCCAGTTGAAAGTGACGGCCCGCCACCGCGTGACCGTGTTCCCGCCGCCGCCGCCTTCCGACTTCACCCCGTGGGAAGTCATCCGCGACCGCCTGCCGCACGACCGCTCCCCCGCGTGGCTCGACGCCTACCAGTTCACCTTCGACTCGCGGTTCGCCGCCGCCGACCCGAAGTACGCCGCGTTCGCCGCCGACTCGTTCACCCCCGGCCGGCCGATGGTGCAAGCGGCGAGCGAGTTGGTCCACCGCATTCACACCGGCTTCCAGTACGACCCGCGGGCGACGACCGTCTCGACACCCGTGGGCGAGGTGTTCCAGAACCGCCGCGGGGTGTGCCAGGACTTCGCCCACCTGCTGCTGGCGTGCCTGCGGTCGCACGGGCTGGCCGCGCGGTATGTGAGCGGCTACCTGTCCACCGTGCCCCCGCCAGGCAAGCCGCGGTTGGTGGGCGCCGACGCCACGCACGCCTGGGTGAGCGTGTTCTGTGGCGACGCCGGGTGGGTGGACTTCGACCCGACGAACGACCAGATCCCGAACGACCGCCACGTGCTGCTGGCGTGGGGCCGCGACTACGACGACGTCAGCCCGCTGAAGGGCGTCATCCTCGGCGGCGGCAAGCACACCGTCACGGTGAGCGTGGACGTGCGGGCGGAATGAACTGGAACCGGGAACGCAGTGACCGGGTTTCTTGTCACCCCACTCATCGCGTTCGGGGTTCCACCCGGTCACTGCGTTCCCGGTTCCAGTAAACCAAGACAGCAGACCCCCTTGAACACCCTCTCCATGACATGGAGAGGGGGCCGGGGGTGAGGTCCATCAAATGCTCCGCCCACTCGCCCTGCTCCTCTTGCTCCTGCCCGCCGTCGCCGTCGCCCAGGACTTGCCGAAGGCCGACCCGCGGTTCACCCGCACGGCCGAGATGGTGACCATGCGGGATGGGGTGAAGCTGTTCACCACCGTGTACGTGCCGAAGAAGGCGGCCGGCCCCCTGCCGGTCATCCTCCTCCGCACGCCTTACGGCATCGACGCCAAGCCGGAATGGGTGTTCCAGAACTACTTCCGCGACCTGGTGGCCGACGGGTACATCTTCGCGTTTCAGGACATCCGCGGGCGGTTCCGCTCCGAAGGCAAGTTCGTCATGACCCGCCCCGTGCGAGACGCCAAAGACCCGAAGGCCATCGACGAGGCGTCGGACACGTCCGACACCATCGACTGGCTGCTGAAGAACACGGACAGCAACGGGCGGGTGGGGATGCTGGGTGTGAGTTACGACGGCTGGCTGACCGCCGCCGCCCTGCTCGACCCGCACCCGGCGCTCAAGGCGGTGTCCCCGCAGGCGTCGCCCATCGACATGTTTCTCGGCGACGACTTCCACCACAACGGCGCCTTCCGCCTGAGCTACGGGTTCGAGTACGTGGCGATGATGGAGACGGACAAGACGAACGCCAACTTCAAGTTCGACCGCAAGGACACGTTCGACTGGTATCTGAAACTCGGGGCACTGTCCAACGTGAAGGCCAAGCACTTCGGCGACAAGCTGCCCACGTGGAATGACTTCGTGGCCCACCCGAACTACGACGAGTTCTGGAAGAAGCAGTCGCTCGAGCCGCGGCTGACGAGCGTGACGGTGCCGACGCTGAACGTGGCCGGGTGGTTCGACCAGGAGGACTTCCGCGGGCCGCTGAAGATCTACGAGCGACTGGAAACGAAGGACAAGAAGGGGCAGAACTTCCTGGTGGTCGGGCCGTGGAACCACGGCGGGTGGGGCAGCGGGCCGGGCGACCGGCTGGGCAAGATCGGGTTCGACTCGGCCACCGGCAAGCACTTCCGCGCGGACATCCAGGCGCCGTTCTTCGCGCACTATTTGAAGGACCGCGGCCCGGCCGAGCGGCCCGAAGCGATGATGTTCCAGACCGGCACGAACAAGTGGGTGGCGCACGCCGCGTGGCCGCCGAAGACCGCCGTGTCGAAGAAACTGTACTTCGGTGCCGACGGCAGGCTGACCGCCGACGCCCCGACCGCCGACGGGCACGACGAGTACATGTCCGACCCGGCCAAGCCGGTGCCGTACCGCCCGCGGCCGGTCACGGCCACCTACCCCGGCAAGGAGTGGAAGGAGTGGATGGTGGAAGACCAGCGGTTCACCCACCACCGCCCGGACGTGCTCAGCTACGAGACGGAGCCGCTGACCGAAGACGTGGTGCTCGCCGGCAACATTACGGCCAAGCTGTTCGCCGCGACGACCGGCACCGACGCGGATTGGGTGGTGCGGCTGATCGACGTCTACCCGGAGGAGTACCCCGACGACACGACGATGGCCGGGTATCAGTTGCTCGTGTGCGGGGAGCCGCTGCGGGGGCGGTTCCGCAACGGGTTCGACAAGCCGGAGGCGATCCCGGCGAACAAGGTGGAGGCGTACACGATTGATCTGAACTGGGGGCACCACTGCTTCCGCAAGGGGCACCGCGTCATGGTGCAAGTGAGCAGCAGTTGGTTCCCGCTCTACGACCGCAACCCGCAAACCTATGTCCCCAACATCTTCTTCGCCAAGCCGGCCGACTATGTGAAGGCGACCCAGCGGGTGTTCCAC
>JANNVG010001054.1:0-3076 GCA_031414395.1 Fimbriiglobus sp. | reverse complement strand
CCGCGAAGTCGCTGGCCCCTCGCTCGCGCGTCGGGCGAACAGCCACTGGCATTGCCGACCTGACGCTCAGTACCAAGCCGGGCGGAATCACCGTAACCCCTTGGCCGGCACCGGTGCTACCGGAAATCGGGAGTGGGTCCGCGGAGGGTGGGGGGGGCAGTGGCCGGACCCACTTCCGGCGGGGTCAGCCCGCGTTCAGGCGGTTGATGAGCTGTCGCAGGCGGCCGTGGGCGTGCTTGTTGAACCGGAACTTGAGCCGCGGCAAGTCCGCCAGCGCCGGCTCGTTCGCCTCCGCCGGCAGCGCCCCGCACACTTCAAACTGCCCGCCCGTGATGATGTCCGCGAACTCGCTGTTGATCGCGCTCACCACTTCGGCCGACGGCTTGGCTTGCAGCCGCAGCACCAGCTCGCCCTTCACGTACCTCATGCTGTGGTACACGCGGTAGAAGGCCCGGCACTCCTCGGCGGCGGCTTCGACGGAATCGGTGATGGTGTACAGGTGGAGATCGTGCGGGCCGATGTACCCGCGGTCGAGCAGGTCTTCGGTCACGAACTGCTGCCACCGCTGCCAGTAGGTGCCGCCCGGCTCGTCGACCAGCACGATGGGGAAGACGTGCGTCTTGCCGGTCTGGATGAGGGTGAGCGTCTCGAACAGCTCGTCGTGCGTGCCGAACCCGCCGGGGAACAGCACCACCGCGTCGGACTCCTTGATGAAGGCCAGCTTGCGGGTGAAGAAGTACCGCATGTTCATCAGCTTCGGGTCGCCGGCGATGACCGTGTTCGCCCCCTGCTCGAACGGCAGCAGGATGTTCAGCCCGAAGCTCTTGTCGCGGCCGGCCCCCACGTGCCCGGCCTCCATGATGCCGCTCGCCGCCCCGGTAATCACCATCCACCCGCTGTCGGCCATCCGCTTGCCGAACTCGACGGCCGCCGTGTACGCCGGGTGGGTGGTCTTGGTGCGGGCGGAGCCGAACACGGTGGCCTTCCGCACCCCGCGGTGGGCGGCGAACACGCGGAAGCAGTGCCGCAGCTCCTTCAGTGCCGACGCGAGCAGCTTGGAGTCGCCACGGCTGGCGCCGTCTTTGGTCAGCTTGTCGGCCACCTCTTTGATCTGCTGCACGAACTCGGCGATGCCGTCGCGGTCGGGGGCGTCCGGTTCGAGGAACGACTCGAATGGCGTGTCGGCAACGGGCGTGACGGGCGTGTCCATGCAGGCGGCCTCCGAATCCAGTTGATCGTCGTTTGGAGTGAGAAGAGATTTCACCGCCGAGGGCACATGAGGGCACGAGAGGAAGACACCAGACAGAGGAGCTAACCACAGAGGCACAGAGACTCAGAGAAAGCAAATGCGAGTTCAGTGCCTTTCGACCTGCATCAGTCTTCTCTGTGTCTCTGTGCCTCTGTGGTTAGTTCTTCTGACTTCCTCATGTGCCCTCGGCGGTGAACCCTTCACCCGGCGTTCGCCTACTCCGTCTTCGCGTCGGCCGTCGGTGCCGCCAGCAGCCCGAGCTTGCTGTGGTCGATCTTGCCGGTCAGTTCCTTGTACACGTGCTCGATGTTGTCCGTGCGGTCCTTCGCCGGCACGCCGGTCCACTTCTCGTACCACTCGAAGCTCAGCCCGGCGGTGATGTCCTTCAACTCCTTCTTGTCGTCGATGCCCTTCTTGACGGCCGCCCGCAGGTCCTCGAACCACCGCCGCTGGTTGGCCAACACTTCCTTGCCCGCGACCGGCCCGTGACCTGGGCAGACCAGCTTCACGTCGAACTTCTCCGCCTTCTCCATCACCTTGACCCACGACGCCGTGTCCGCGTGCCCGCAGAAGTTGAACGCCCCGTTCACGCACGCGTCGCCGGTGCAGAGGATCTTGTGCTTGGGCAGGTAGGCCACCGCGTCGCCGGGCGTGTGGGCGTGGCCGAGGAAGTGGAACTCCACCCGCTGCGTGCCGTCGTCCAGCGACAGCGTTTCGGCGAAGTCCTCGTCCACCAGCTTCAGCTCGTTGGCCTTGATGTCCTTGCGGCCGTCGAGCTTCTTCTGCTCCTTCTCCCACTCGGCGGGGCCGTTCGTCTTGAGCAGGCGGGCGCAGTCCTTGCTGCCGATCACCTTCGCCCCGGCCTTCGCCCAGACGGTGTTGCCCCACGCATGATCGCCGTGGTGGTGCGTGTCGAACACGTACTTGACCGGCTTGTCGGTCGTCTTCTTGATGGCGGCCAACACGTCCTCGGCTTCCTTCGGGAAGTTGGCGTCGATGACGACGACGTAGTCCTTGAACACGATCCACGTGTTGTTGCTGCCGCCGAACGGCACCTTCTTGTCGGTGGCGGAGATGGACGAGTAGCGGAAGAAGACGCCGGGGGCGATCTCCTTCACGTCGTCGAACTTCATCTGCGGCAGTTCGACCTTCTCCGGCTCCTTGTCTTTCTTTTCCTGGGCGAACACGACGGCCAGGGCGACGACGGCGGCCACGGCCGCGGCGAACAGCGAGATGCGCTTGAGCATGGGGGAAGGCTCCGCGGGGGATGGGCGGTAGTATATGGTGAACCCTGCTGGTGCTGACCGTGGTTGGTTTCAGGGACCAATTCAAACGGGACGCGGACGACGCGGAAGAAGGCAGGGATGAAGAGGATCGGAACAGATTCCTGATTGATCCGTGTCATCCGCGGTCCATCCGCGTTCCGTCGGAATTGAATCCTGAAACCAACATCCCGCCGGGGGACCGAGACAGGAGACGTGATGGACTTGAAAGCCCAACTGTCGGACATGGCCGGCAAGCTGCTCATCGGCCAGTATCACCGGCACGTGTTCCTGTGCATCGGCGAGGAGTGCTGCACGGCGGAGGCAGGGCAGGCCGCGTGGGACGTGCTGAAGAAGGAGCTGAAGGACCGCCACTTGTCGCTGAGCACCGGGCCGAGCGCCTGCTACCGCACGAAGGTGGGCTGCCTGCGGGTGTGCAAGGGCGGGCCGATCCTGGTGGTGTACCCCGAAGGCACGTACTACTTCGGCATGACGGCCGACAAGATCCCCGAGTTCGTGCAGCAGCACCTCATGGACGGCGTGCCGATGGAGGAGCACATCTTCG
>JANNVG010001053.1:0-7002 GCA_031414395.1 Fimbriiglobus sp. | reverse complement strand
GTCGCGGCTCGTCGTACCCACCGCTAACATTTCCCCATGCTCCCGCTCACCCTCCTCCTCGCCCTCGGTCAGCCGGACGCGGCGTTCGCCCGCGGGGTGGACGCGCGCGACGACGCGAAGGCCGCCCGCCCGCACTTCATCGGCGCGGCCAAAGGGTACGACGCCGAGTGGGAAGCGGGCAACCATTCCCCCGCGCTGGCCACCAACCGCAGCCGTGCCCACGCCCTCGGCGGCGATTTGCCCGGTGCCATCCTGGCGGCCCGTGAAGGACTCCGCGACACGCCGTCCGATGCCGAATTGATTCGTCAACTCGAAACCCTCCGCGACGCCGTGCCATACCCGCCGGGCACCCGCCCGGACAAGCCGGGTGGCGTGCGGACGCGGCTCAGCCCGTGGGACGTGTTCGGCCTCGCGGCGGTGGGCGTGCTGTTGGTGGTGGTCGGCCTCGCCCGCCGGTGTACCACCCGCGACGGCTGGGCGCTCCCGGTGGCGGGCGGCGGGGTCGTGCTGCTGGTGCTCGCGGGGTTGGGCGCGTGGCAACTGCATCGGGAGGCGGTGGCCGAACCGCCCCCGCTCGTGCTCGTCCGCCAAACCACTCTGCGGAAGGGGAACGGCGACACCTACCCGCCGCGACTGGAAAGCGAACTGCCCCGCGGGGCGGAAGTGACCCCACGACTCCGCCGCGGCGGGTGGGTGCAGGTGGAGTTGCCCGGCGGGGTGCTCGGCTGGCTGCCGGAAGAGAACACCAGAAGCGAGTGACGGGCGAATGCGGAATGCGGAGCGGGGAGTGCGGGATGGAAGACACATTCAACCCCTAGGGGGTTGGCCATGAGTGCTTCCGTCATTCCGCACTCCACGCTCCGCATTCCGCATTTGAGACACCCCTCTTGGGTTCCGCCACCGCTCGGGGGTGTTGTCGTCCTGCCACACGAGTACGGCGGCGGGGTCGGAGCGCAGTTTCACGCACTCGTCGCTACCGGGGGCGAACTGCCGACAGGTGCCCGGCCGCCAGTCGTAATGTGCGCACCGATCCGCCGCCGCGTCGTACCACGCGCACGGCGTGCCGGACGGGTCCGACGTGAGGTTCAGCAGCAACTCGGCGTGGGCGATCCGCAGTTCGGCGGGCATGAGCAGGAACAGCTCGGTGTCGAACGCGGCGGTGTCGAACTGGGTGGCGGTCATGCCGCGGGTGACGACCGGCTGCGGGCCGAACGCCGGGTTCGCCGCCTCGAACGGCGGCAGGCCGATGGCGTGGCAGCACTTGCCGCACCCGCCGCACGGGTCGGCTTCCAGAAGGGGAGTTCTCACCGGCCGGTCCACCCCAGCGACTTCGCCGCGTCCGGGTTGACCCGCCCGAGGGCGGTCAGCGCGGCCGCCTTCACCGCCGGGTCTTTGTCCCCCTCGATCACCCCCCGCAGGACCGGGGTGGCCTTCGACCGCACCTCCGGGCCGAGCCGCCCGAACGCCTCCGCCGCCGCGCCCCGCACCCGCGGCTCCTTGTGGCCGATCAGGTCGGTGAGTGCCGGCAGCGAGTCCGGGCCGACGGCGGCCAGCGCGGCCACATACGGCTCGGTCGAAGACTTGTCGGCGACCAGTTGCTCGGCCAGCTTCGGGACGGCGGCTTTGGCGTCCGGGCCGATCTTGCCGACCTCTTCGGCCGCCCACGCCCGCACGTCGGCGCGTTCGTGGGTGAACAGGCCGAGCAGCGGCGGTATCGGGTCTTTGCCCGCCGCCTTCCAGTCCTTCACCAACTCCGCCCGCCGCTGGTGGGCCGGCATGTTCGCCCGCAGCCACTCGGCGAGTTTGCTCCCGCTCAACCCCTTCGCCACTTCCGCCGCCAGCTTCCGGTCCTCGTCGTCGAAGTCGAACACGGCCAGGTGCGCGGCGATGCGGTCGGCCTCCTTCGCGGCGTCGCCCCGCTTCAGCAGCACGGTCAGGCTGCGCTCGCGGGTGAGTTCGTTCCCCAGCCCGTCGGCGATGGCCGGCAGCACCTGCGGGTCGGCCTTCACCAGCACCGGCACGAACTTCGCCTCGAAGTCCGACCCCGTGGCGTTCCACGGCAGGATCTCCCACAGCTCGCCCGTGTCGGGGGCGTACCCGCCCAGGATGCGCGGGTTGTAAGCCACCGACGGGCAGGCGGCCATCATCTGCGCCAACGGGATGGTGACGGCTTCGCCCACCGGCAGCGGGTGGTCGGCCAGATACGCGGCCGTCCGCTCGGCCAGCACCCGCCGGAGGGTGACGGCGGCGGTGTCGGTGTCGGCCATCACCGCCACGGCGCGGACGAACCGGCCCGGCGTGTCGGGGGTGAAAAAGTGGGCGGCGAACGCGCGGAAGGCGGGGTCGGCCGACGTGTCCGTGATCGCGGCGTCGAGCTGGTTGGCGATCTCGTTGTGCTCGGTGGCGAACGTGTTCGATCGCGGGTTGAGGGCGGCGATCAGCCGCACGCGGAGGGGCACGGGCGTTTTCGGGTTCGCGGCCAGCTTCGCGGCCGTCGGCCGCACCGCCGGCGGCACCACCCCGCCGTTCGCCTTCGCCAGCACCGCCACCGCCAGCCCCCGCACCTGCGGGTCGTCCGTGTCGTCGGCCAGCAGCCCGGCCGCCACCTTCTCGAACCCGGCCGACGGCTTCGCCCCCGCGTCCATCGCCTGCCGCAGGTCGGCCAACAGGTGGTATCGCAGAGAAACTTCCTCGCGGCGGTCGGCGATCACCCGCTCGGCGGCCGGGATGATGCCGTCGGGGTACCGCCGCGGCGGGGCGTCCGTCGGAACCACCGTCATGCGGAGGCCGTCGCGGAGGTGGTGCCTGTCCTCCACCGCGGCCACCAGCACCTGGCCCGTTTCCGGCGTGCCCTTGTACCGCCAGACGATGACGGCCGCCCGCGTGCGGACCTCGACGAGCGGGTCGGCGAGCAACGTCTCGCACACCGGCACCGCTTCTTCCCGCTTGAAGCCGGGGAAGGACGCCCCGCCCTCCACGAACTCGGCGGCGGACACCCGCACCAGCGAATCGCTGTCGCCGAACGCCTTGCGGATGCGGGCGGCGGCGGCGGCCAGCCGTTCGGGGGTGGCGTTCGGCCCGCGTGCCCACTCGTCCAGGCGGGTGCGGTTGTTCAGCGGGGCCATGCGGGCGTTCGGCCGCGGGTCGTCTAGGTCGGCGGACGGGTCTTCCGCCTTCGGCGTGGGCGGCGGCTTCTCCTTCTCGGTCGCATTCGGCCGAATCGCTTTGGCGGAACTGACCGCGGCCGGGCGGCCGGCGAGGAGCAGGTAGCCGCCGACCGCCGCCACGACGAGGGCCATGACCAGCAGGAGGGCGAAGATCGAGCGGATGCGGGCGGGCATGGCCAACTCCGAAGGAGTTCACCGTCGGGGGAGGTACAGCGGGCGGTACACGGGGATGTACGGGCGGTACGGCGGGGTGTATGGTTTGTAGGCGGGCATGGTCGGCTTGGGCGACGTGTACGCCGGCAGCGGGTCGCGGTAGACGGGCACCGGGCGATCCACATACACCGGCACCTGCTCCGGGTCGGCCCGCCGCGCCTGCGGCGGCGTCCACCCGAGCTTCTCTGCCTCCTTCGGGTTCACCTGCCCGAGCGCGTGCAACGCGGACTGCTTCACCGTCTCGTCCTTGTCCTCCTCGACCATCTTCCGCAACAGCGGGGTCGCCTTCGACCGCACCTCGGTTCCCAAGTAGCCGAACACCTCGGCCGCGGCCACCCGCACCATCGGCTCGGCGTCGGCGGTCAACTCCGTCACCGCCGGCAGGCAGTCGGGGCCGATGGCGGCGATCGCCTCCACGAACGGCCCGTGCCCCGGCTGGGTGCCCGACTTCTTCGTCGCGGCCACGTCCGCCTTCAGTTGCTCCACCAGCTTCGGGATGGCGGTCTTCGCGTCGGGGCCGATCTTGCCCACCTCCGATGCCGCCCACATCCGCACGTCCTGCTGGTCGTGGGCCAGCAGTTCGGTGAACAAGGCCAGCCGCGCCTTCGCGTCCTGCTTGAGTTGCTTGAGCAGCAGCGCCCGTTCTTCGACCGTGCCGCCTTTCCCCTTCAGGCGGTTGACGATCTCGTCCGGGCCGAACGCGGCGATCACCCGCAGCAGCATCACCTTGTCGTCCTCGGACACGTACTGCGACGTGAGCAGGTCGAACACCCGCGGGGCGGCCGGCTTCGCGTCCGCCCCGAACCGCTCCAGGACCGCCACGTTCCGCCGGCGGATGGTCGACTCATTCAACCCTTCGACAAGTGCCGGCACGATCTCCTTCCCGAAGGCGAACAGGGCGTCGGCGAACAGCGGGTCGAGCCGATCCGGGGCATAAACGAAACGGTTTTTGGCGATCCGCTCGGCCAGCTTCGCCGTCACCCACTCTTTCGGGATGGACTTGCCGTCGGGGAACTGCTCGGCCAGGGCGATGCCGAGCGCGGTGTTGAATGCGGTGTTGAAAGAAGTGATCGCGGAGGTGGTGCCCAGTTCGACAGCGGTGGCGAACTTCTCCGCAGTGTCCGGCTTGTAGTACCGGGCGGCGAAGGCGCGGAACTCCATCTTCGCCTTGCCGTCGGTCACGGCCTTTTCCAGCACCGCGGCCAACTCGGGATACGTCTTGGCGAACGTGTCCGACGCCGGGGCGAGCAACCGGAAGGCACGGATGCGAAGGTCGGTCGGGGTGTCGGCGTCGGCTGCCAGCTTCACCACCAGGGGGCGGACGGCGTCGGGCACCTCACCCACCTTCGCCCCGGCCACGAGCAACTCGAACGCCTTCGCCCGCACGTCGGCCGCGGTGGTTTTGGTCTCCACCAGTTTGAGCAGCGTCGGGCGGAGGTCGTCGGGCACCTCACCCACCTTCGCCCCGGCCACGAGCAACTCGAACGCCTTCGCCCGCATGTCGGCCGGGGTGTCGGCGTCGTCGAGCAACTCCTCCGCGACTTTGCGGGTGTCGGCGTCGGGCTTGGCGGCCAGCAGGGCGTCGTAGGCGGCGGCGCGGAGTTCGCTCGCGGTGGTTTTGGTCTCCACCAGTTTGAGCAGCGTCGGGCGGAGGTCGTCGGGCAGCTTGTCCTGCCGGCGGAGGTCGGTGGTCAACTCCTTGACCGCCGCGTACCCCAGGTCCGGGTCGCCCTGCTCGGCCAGCGTGAACAGCGTCTTACGGAACCCGGCCGGGAGCGGGGTGCCCTTCCCCTGGGCGCGCTTGAACTGATCGAACGCGGCGAACCGCACCGACTTGTTCTCGGTGCGGTTGACCAGAACGGCGTCCAGCGCCTCGGTCATGCCGGGCGGTCTGGTGGGCGGCGGGTCGTGGGTGACGGCCGCGGCGGCGTGGGTGCGGTGGATCGATTCGGCCGCCCGGTTCTTCACCACCCGCACCAGCACCTTGCCGGCCTCGGCGTGGGCGTGCTTCTCCCACAAGGCCACGGCCGCCTTCACCCGCCGCTCGTCGTCCTTGTCTGTCAGGAACGCTTCCCACACGGGCACGGCGTCGCTCGGCTTCACCTCGGGGAAAAATTTGACCGACGATACGAAGTCGGCGGCGGCTAGCCGCACGTCCGGGTCGTCGTCGGTACACGCCTTTCGGATCTGCTCGGCGGCTTCCGCCCGCATCTCGGGGGTGGTGTCCGGGTCGGTCAGCCACATGTGGGGCACCAACCGGGAACTCAACACCTGCTCCCGTAGCCGCGGGTTCGTGTCTGTCAGGTCGGTGAACGGGGACACACGCATCGGCTTCCGCACCACCTCCGGGCGGGTGGGTGAAGTTCGCCGCGGTTCGATCCGCGTGCTGGTCGTGGGAGCGGCAGCCTGTCCGCCGAAGTTGATCGGCCCGAGGACGTAGAACATGAAGATCGCGATGACACACACGACCAGTGCGAGCACGGCCATCGCGTTGAAGAACCGCACGCGGGCCGAGTGGGGGGAGTCTTGCATGGCCGGCTCCGGGCGGGGTCAAACGGCGGTGTGATTCTACGGGCGGGCCGATCCGGGCACAACGGCCGGCGGCAACCGCTACCATGACAATTGCCGTTCCCGAGGTTGGGCCATCATGTTTCGTCGCTCGCGTGCCCGTGAAGTGGCCCTCCAACTGCTGTTCCAACTGGACCAGAACAAGAAGCCCATGTCCGACAAGGCGGTGACGGCGTTCGCCACCGACCGCATTCCGGG
Organism: Fimbriiglobus sp.; assembly: GCA_031414395.1. Taxonomy (GTDB): domain Bacteria; phylum Planctomycetota; class Planctomycetia; order Gemmatales; family Gemmataceae; genus JALHQU01. The sequence continues at coordinate 856 of JANNVG010001053.1, read as the reverse complement.
AGACCCGAAGAGTGCCGTGTTCTGCCTGGAACTGTTCAAAGGGGTGAAGGCCCACCGCGACGCCATCGATGTCGTGCTGACCGCCACCGCCGAGAACTGGCGGCTCACCCGCATGTTGCCGTCGGATCGCAACGTGCTCCGGTTGTGTGCTTACGAACTGCTGCACACCGCGGAACCGATTCCCGTGCTCATCAACGAGGCCGTCGAGCTGGCCAAGCGGTTCGGCACGGCGGATTCGCCTGGGTTCGTCAACGGCATCCTCGACCGCGTGGCCAAAATGCGGAGCGAGAAGCCGAAAACGGAACTCACCGCAGAGGGCGCGGAGAGCGCGGAGGGCGCAGTGAAAGCAGACAAGAGCTAACCACAGAGGCACAGAGACACAGAGAAAACCAAATCCGGTCCGAAGTCACAGATCTGTTTCATGTCTTCTCTGTGTCTCTGTGCCTCTGTGGTTAGTCCGGTGTTCTTCATTCCGCACTCCGCACTCCGCACTCCAGAATGCCCAAAGGCGACCCGTTTACCGCCCTGTGTCAGCAGACCGCACTCCTGTCGCGGCGGGTGGCCGCCGACCTGCACCTGCACACCACCGCGAGCGACGGCGCGTTCACCCCGTCTCAAGTGGTGGCGTTCGCGCGGGTGGCGAAGCTCGACGCGATTGCGATCACGGACCACGACACATTCGCCGGGGTGGGCGCGGCTGTTGAAGCGGCGGCGGGGAGTGCGTTGAAGGTAATACCGGGTGTGGAAGTGACGAGCGAGTGGGACGGCAAGGAAGTGCATGTACTGGGGTCCATTCTTGGCGAACCCGGCCCGGCAGGGCCGCGGGGGGGAAACAGTGAGGGGGGGGCCCCCGCGG
>JANNVG010001052.1:0-6069 GCA_031414395.1 Fimbriiglobus sp. | reverse complement strand
TGCAGTCCACCATCGGTCGTGTAGCGCCGGTAGAACCAGGCGTTGCAGCAGACCGGCCAGGTGGGCCGAACCGCACGGCTCCCGTAGCGACCGCAAGGTCTCCGCGGCGCGGGCCGGCTGCTGAACTTGATCGTTCGGCGGGGCAGTGAACAGCCCCGAGAACGTGCCGTCGTGAACAGGCGAGAGCGCGGTCGTGATTGCCCTGTTGGTGAAGAAGTCACGGATCCTTGGACCGAGTGGCCCCGCCGTCACGCCCGCGGTCTGGTAGAATGTCGGTGGAGGTGCACCATGATCCAGACGGTCGAAGCAGTGGTCGATGCCGGCGGTCGAGTGCGGTTGCTCGGTGATGTTCACATCTCCGGCCCGCGGCGCGCGCTCGTCACGGTGCTGGAGGAACCGGCGGCGGTCCCCGGCGAGACGGCTCTTCTGGCCGAGGCGGCGCTGGCGGTCGATTGGAACCGGCCCGAGGAGGACGCGGCGTGGTCGCACCTTCAGCCGGCGAAGTAGTCCTCGTCCCGTTTCCGTTCTCGGACCTGTCGCAGTCCAAAGTCCGGCCGGCCGTCTGCCTGGCCGACGCCGGCCTCGGGGACTGGGTACTGTGCCAGATCACGAGCAGTGCGTACAGCGATCCGGCGGCGGTCCCGCTCGACGCGGCCGACTTCGCGTCGGGCGGGTTGTTGGTGGCGAGCTACGCCCGTCCGGGCAAACTGTTCACCGCGCACGCCGGGTTGTTCGTCCGCTCGGTCGGAGTTCTGACCCCAGTGGCCTTGTCGCGCGTCCTCGCGGCGGTCGTGGCGGTGATCCAGCCCCCAACCGGCCCGTAAGCAAAGGCACGCCGTCCCAGGAACTTCCTCCGGTGAGTGACGGCGTCTGACGCCTCCGACCCCTGCGTTCGCAGGGGTTTTTGCGATTCCGGGCAGGCCGTCGCCCTCGTCGCGGAGGGCGTCCGCGACGGGGCGTCGGTCGGTGGGAGGGCCACTCCCGCTGTGGTCGTTGTCCCCGACTCGGCCCAACGCTACTCCGACGCCGGCGGGTCCGGTGGCACTGACAGCGGGCTGTCACTCGCCTCCGCCGACTCCGCCTTCTTCGTCACCTCGAACCCCAGCTCCGTCGCCCGCCGCTTCAACTGCCGCTCCAGCCGCCCCCGCACCAAGTGGTACACGATGACGTTTCCTGCGGGCCGGTGATCCGAACCGCGCCCGAAGTGGGTCCGGTGACTTCGCCTTACCGTCGAATTCGCCGTAAGTGCTTGGCCGGTATGGGTGCTACCGGATTTGGGAAGTGGGTCCGCGGAGGGGTGGGGGGATGTCGGCCGGACCCACTTCGGGCCAGTCGCACCACCGCTCACCGGGTCGGCGGGGTCGTTCGGGTCCGCGGCCAGAACGCCACCACCACCAGCAGTGCCACCGCCGCGGGCACGGCGGCACACGCCAGCACCCACGGGCGGGCTTCCATCCCGGCCGCCTTCGACGCCCACCCTTGCAGCCAGTACATGCCCGCCAGCCACACCGAGTTGATCGCCCCCAGCACGCCCGTCACCTTCCCCTGATGCCGCCCCGACACCTCCTGACTGAGCGCGAAGTACGTGGCGAACAGCCCCAGCGAGGCGAACCCTGTGACGCCGATGATCGGTTCAGTGAACTCCCGCGGGACGAACGGCAGCAGCCCCGCCGACATCGCCAGGAACACGCCGACGGCGTAGGTCCGCACGCGGGCGGTGTGCAGGCCGATGCCCGTCCGCACCATGCCCACCACCGCGAACCCGACCAGCCACGAGCCGATGTCGGCGGCGATGTAGTACCGCGTGTTGAACCACAGGCTCTCGTCGGCGGTGTACCCCAGGTTGTCGCGGAGGTAGAGCGGCAGCCAGACGCGGAAGGTATGCCAACTGGTGTTCACGCCCAGGATCAGCACCACCAGCACCCAGAAGCGGCGGTCGGCGAACACGGCGGAGAACGGCTCGCCGCCGGCCTGCTTTGGCGCGACCGGGTGGGCGAGCACCCGCTTCGGCACGGTGAACCACCAGAGCAGCACCCACCCCAGGCCGATGGCACCGATGGCTCGGAACGGGAGTTGCCACCCTTCGCCGCCGAACAGCCAGTCCTTGCCGCCGAACAGCCAGAAGCAGAACAGGATGACCGGCGGGGTGACGATGGCCCCCAGGCCGGTGCCGCTCTGGAAGACGGCGTTGCCCAGGCTCCGCTCGCTCGGGGCCATCACCTGCCGAATGGTGCGGATGCCGCACGGCCAGTTGCCCGCTTCAAACAAACCCAGCATCACCCGGCAGGCGAACAGCGTCCAGTAGTCGCCGACGAACCCGGTGAGGAAGCCGGCCACGCTCCACCCGACGACGGCGACCGGGTAGACCAACCGCACGCCGAAGCGGTCCACGATAATCCCGAACAGCACCGCCCCGACGCCGAACGCGAGTTGAAACCCGCTCTCCAGGATGCCGTAGCCGAGGTCGTCGGTGTGGACCGCCTTCTTGATCTCCGTGCTCATCTGGTTGAGCGAGATGCGATCCATGTAGTTGAGGGTGGTGGCGAGCAGCAGCACGCCGCACACCCACCACCGCCAACGCGACACGGGGGGATCGGGAGGGGTCATGGGGTGGGTGAGGAAGAGGATCGGAGAGAAGAACTAATCACAGAGGCACAGGGACACAGAGAAGACAGCAGAGAGTTCTGAAAACATACTCTCCTGTCTTCTCTGTGTCCCTGTGCCTCTGTGGTTAGCTCTTGTCGGCATCAGCCAGGCGGTCGAACACCGCCGCCGCGTGGGATGCCACCTGCGGCCAGTCGAACCGCCCCTCCACCCACGCCCGCCCGCGGACGCCCATCGCCGCCAGCTCCGCCGGGTCGTTCAGCAACTCCGTCAGCACCTCGGTCAGTTTGTCCGGCCCGTCGCAGTTGACGACCCGCCCGGTGTCCGGCACAAGCATCGTCTCGCCCGTGCCCCCGCTGTCGCCGGCCACCACCGCCTTGCCGCACGCCTGCGCTTCCAGCAGCACCATGCCGAACCCTTCGATGTCCGCCCCGACGGTGCGGTTGGCCAGCACGAACAGGTTGCACTGCTGGTAACACTTCGTCATCCGCTCGTCGCCCACCCCGCCGAGGAACTGCACCGCATCGGCCACCCCGCACTCGGCCGCGAGCGCTCGCAAAGCTGCATCCTCTTCGCCCGTGCCGATGATCGCGTACAGCACGTCCGGCACCTGCGCCCGCACCGCCGGCAGCGCGCGGATCATCGTGTCGTGCCCCTTCCGCTTCTGCAACCGCCCGACCGTGAGCAGCACCCGCCGCCCGGCCCAACCCAACTCGGCGCGGAACTGGTCGTCCGTCGGAGCTGGCACGAACTTCTTCGCGTCCACGCCGGGCTGAATGACGTGGACTTTCTCCGCCGGGTAGCCCCAGTCTTCGATCAGCATCCGCCGGGTGTTGAAGCTGTTGCCGAGCGCCGCCACCGCCCGCTTCATCACGCGGTTGGTCATCCACGTCATCTCCCGGCTGGTGCGGCTGACGCCGATGTCTTCGCCGTGGTTGAAGAAGGCGAACGGCACCCCGCACAGGCGGTGGACGAGCAGCCCGACGAACCCCTCAGGTAAATTCCGCCCGCAGATGAGCAGCCCGACGTTGTGTTCCTTCACCAACTTCCGCACCCGCCACGCCGTCCGCAGGTAATACTTCAGGCTCGACACTTTCCGCAGCCCGCGGTCGGTGATCGCCATCGGCAAACGGACGACGGTGTGCGAGTGGGTGCGGTCGAAGTCGGCGGCACCGGGCACGTCGGCGGCGGCGACCATGAACCGATCCGCCGGCAGGCGGGAGACGATCTCCCAGAACAGGCGGCCCGACCCGCCGACGGTGGGCGGGAAGATCTCGGTGAGCAGTAGCGTTTTCCGCGGGGGCACGCGGCGGTCCTCGTGTGCTGGAACCGGGAACGCAGTGACCGGGTGAGTGGTTCGCCACCCGGTCACTGCGTTCCCGGTTCCAAGGAACAGGTCTCTTCCAACACTCTACCTCACTCCGCCCGCTATCATGCCCCGATGCGGATTCTCGTCACCGGCGGGGCCGGGTACATCGGCAGTTTCACCGTCCACCGGCTGCTCGCCGACGGGCACACCGTGACGGTGTACGACAACCTGTCGGCCGGCCACCGCGCGGCCGTGCCCGCCGGCGTGCTCCGCGTGGGCGATCTGGCCGACGCCGACCGGCTCGACCACCTGCTCGCCGTCGAGCGGATCGAGGCGGTCATTCACTTCGCCGGCAGTTGCTACGTGGGTGAATCGGTCACTAATCCCGCCACCTACTACCGCAACAACGTAGGCCACGCGCTCACCCTGCTCGAACGGGTCCGCCGGCACGGGGTCAAGCGGGTCGTCTTCTCCAGCACCTGCGCCACCTACGGCATCCCCGACGCCGTGCCGATTGCCGAAGACCACCCGCAGCGGCCGGTCAGCCCGTACGGCAACACCAAGCTGGCCGCCGAGCGGCTGCTGGCCGACTACGCGCCGGCCTACGGCATCGGGTACGCCGCCCTGCGGTACTTCAACGCGGCCGGGGCGAGCGCGGACGGCACCCGCGGCGAACACCACACGCCCGAGACGCACCTGCTGCCGCTGGCGCTGCAAGTGGCGCTCGGGCAGCGGCCCCACCTGAGCGTGTTCGGCACCGACTACGACACGCCCGACGGCACCTGCGTGCGGGATTACGTCCACGTCGAAGACTTGGCCGAGGCGCACGCGCTCGCGCTCGGGGCGATCGTGCCCGGCGTGGGGAAGGTGTGGAACGTGGGCACCGGCACGGGCAGCAGCGTGCGCGAGGTGATCCGCACGTGCGAAGAGGTGAGCGGGCGGGCGATTGCGGTGAAGGAAGGGCCGCGGCGACCGGGCGAACCGCCGGCGCTCGTGGCCACCGGCGACCGCATCCGCCGCGACCTGGGGTGGAGTCCGCAGTTCCCGACGCTCCGGCAAATTGTCGAAACCGCGTGGGCGTGGCACCGCAAGAACCCGAAGGGGTATTCGGGGTAGGTGCCGCCTACTTCTTCCGCGCGTCAATCTTGTCGGTCATGCGGTCGGCCAGCACGCGGAGGCGGTCCAGGCGGTCCAGGGGCAGCGTCTCCGCCTTCTCCGGCTCGCCCTCGATCAACACGCCCGACACCTCGAGCGCCAGGCGGTCGAGTTCACTCTTCTTCGCACGCAGCGCGTTCACCTCTTTGGTCAACTTGTCGATCACCTTCTTCTGCGCCTCCACCTGCTTCACGGCGTCGTCGAGCACCTCCTGCCGCAACTTCTTTAAGTCCGCGTCCTCGGTTTGCTCTTTCAGAATGGCGCGGACGCTGTCGGCCTCCCCCTGCAACTTGTCTTTGGTGGTGATCTCGTCGGTCAACTGCTGGCTGATGGGCTTGATCTCCTTGTCGAGTTGGGCCATCTCTCCCTTCAACCGGGCCAACTCTTGCGCCAGCGTCGGGCGGCCCAGGTCGCGGGCGATGCGGAACATCGGCTCCTTCGCGGCGGAAGTAAGGTCGGCGAACTCGCGGCCGTACTTGGCGGCCACCGCCGCCTTCGCGGAACGAGCTCTGCCAGCGGCTTCAGTCAGGAACGCGAAGAGGGGTGTCTCATTCGAGGACTTGTTTGCAAACCTCCGCAATGTTTCGCTTAGGCTCTTCCCCACCGCGACGGCGTCCGCATCGACCTTCTCCGTCGGCAGGTCGTCGATCCCCCTCGCCGCGTCGGTCAACAGTTTGTGTACCTCGTCCGGCTCCGGGTCGGCGAGGGCGGCGTACCGGCGGGCGGTCAACTCCTGGATCTTGGCCACTCCCGCCCAGTAGTCGAACGTGCGGTCGGCACTCGGGGCGCTCGGGTCGGCCGACAGCTTGGCGGCGGTCGTCGGGGGCGGGGCAGGCGGTGGTTCGGGTGTCGTGTCGGGGGTCGGCTTCCCGCCACAACCGAGCGAGGCGATGGCGAGCAGGGGGAGGAACAAGCGACGCGACATGAGGGGTTCCCCGGCAGTGGGTCTGACACCGGGGATTGTATCGCCACGGCCGCCGGCAGTGGTCTGCTCGCTCCGC
>JANNVG010001051.1:0-7743 GCA_031414395.1 Fimbriiglobus sp. | reverse complement strand
GGCAGCGAACAGGCCACCGTCGCCAGCGGGTCATCGACGGCCCGATCCGGCCGCACGCAATCCTGCCCGCTGTCGATGCCCGACTCGCGCAGGTGCGTTTCCGCCTCCGCCGCGATGCGGGCCATGCAGTTCACCGCCTCGACCGGGTACTTGCCGACGGCCGTCTCGCCGGACAACATCACGGCATCGGTGCCGTCGTAAATGGCGTTGGCCACGTCGCTCGCCTCGGCCCGCGTCGGCCGCGGGTTCTCCCGCATCGAATCCAGCATGTCGGTCGCGGTAATCACCGGCTTGCCTGCGGCGCGGCATTCGGCGATCAGCATCTTCTGAACGGTCGGCACCTTCTCCAGTGGGATTTCCACGCCCAGGTCGCCGCGGGCCACCATCACCCCGTCGAAGGCCGCCACAATCGCCGCCGATCGGCTCACCGCCTCCGGCCGCTCCACCTTCGCAATCACCGGCTGTCTCATGCCCACCGCCGCCATCGCCGCCCGCACCTCGGCCGCCGCTTCGGGGCCACGCACGAACGACACCGCCACCCAATCGACCCCCACTTCGGCCGCGATGCGGAGGGCCGCGCGGTCTCGCTCGGTCACGGTGGGAATGCTTAACGGCGTGTCGGGCAAGTTCAGCCCCTTGTTCGGCTTGAGCGTGCCGCCGACGACCACGCGAGCGATCAGTCGGCCGCCGTCGATGCCCACCGAATCGAGTTGCAACCGGCCGTCATCCAACAGCATTCGCTGACCGGGCCGCACGTCGGCGAGTATCTCTGGTTCCGTCAAAACGAGATCGTCCGCGTGAACGGGCTGCGCACTCAGACTGAACGACAGCGTGTCGCCGATGGCCAACACCCGCTCGGTCGCCAGCTTCACCCGCAGTTTCGGCCCCGGCAGGTCGGCCAGTACCGCGGCGAACTTGCCCACCCGTTTGGCCGCCTCGCGGAAGCGGGCCACCCGCCCGCGGTGCTCGTCGGCCGTGCCGTGCGAGAAGTTGACGCGGGCCACGTCCACCCCCGCCCGCAGGATGGCGTCGAGCATGGCCGGCGTGTCGGTGGCCGGGCCGAGGGTGGCGACGATCTTGGTCCGCCGGGCAGACGACATGGTGCGCAGTCCGTGAGTGGTTGGGGATGTTTACTGTCTTGTCGTGATCGGTTCAACGGAATGGCTCCGAAGACCTCACCCCCCGTCCCCCTCTCCCAAGGGAGAGGGGGTGTTCAAGGCGAAGCCTTTTCCGGTCATCTGGAACCCCGAACGGAGTGAGTGGGGTGCCAACCACCCACCCGGTCACTGCGTTCCCGGTTCCATCTTGAACCCCCCTCTCCCTTGGGAGAGGGGGCCGGGGGGTGAGGTCTCCGAACAGACACCCCCTCTCCCTTGGGAGAGGGGGCCGGGGGGTGAGGTCTCTTCCACCCCCGCCACGCAAATCTGGTTGACCCCTCGCACATTCCGCACGAACGCCACCCGCGTCCCGTCCGGGCTGACCACGCACGCTTCGGGTCGCGGCGGGTAGTCGCTCGGTTCGGTGAGTGGTTGAACCGCTCCGGTAGTGACGTTCACCAGGCCGACCCGCCCGCCGATGACGCACGCCACCCGCTCACCGTCCGGGTGCCAGGTGAAACACGACTCGACCGACTGACAGCCTGTTGTCACTTGCACCGATACCCCCGCCGGTGTCACGGTCCAGAGTTGCACCACTCCAGCGGCATCGGGGCGAAGGAAGCCGATGCGGCTGCCGTCGGGCGAGCTGCGGAGCCAGTGCCGCGGGCCGCCGGTGCCGCCGTGCGTCAGCCGGCGTTGTGTCACGCCCTTCGGCGGGTGCGGGCGGGTGGTGGGCGTGCCTTCCAGTGGGCCGTCACCGGGGATGGTCAGGTCGTCCGGCAGCTCGGCGACGAACACTTCCGGCACCGGCTTCCCGTTCACATTCACCGTGCCCTGAAACGCCAGCGTGCGACTCATGCCGACCCACGCCTCTTCGCACGCCCGGCTGATGTCGTCGGTGCCGTCGCGCGGGTTCGCCACGGTGCGGGTGACGAGCACGCTGAAGTAATCCCCGCCGTGATTGCGTGGGTGAGTGGCGGGGACGATGACGGGCATCGGGATCGCCACGCCGACGTTCCGTTGCTGCGGGTCACGCACCAAGTCGTCGTCGTAGGTGAAGCTGAGCCAGTCGCCACGGGGGTGCCACACGTGAACGTGACTGCCACCGCGGAGGGCACCGGGGGTGAACGGGGGGATCAGGTCGCGGCTCGTCGGGTCGAACTCCACCACCCCCTGCCTTCGGCTCGGCCCGTAACTGTACTCCGCCGTCGGGAACTCCGGGCCGAGGATGAACGCCACTTTCATCTCGTGCGGGTGCCACGTCGCCACGCCACAGCAGGCCCCGTTTTGTGATTCGTACAGCGTGCGCACTTCACCCGTGCGAGCGTGAACCGCCTGAATACGGGTGCCGTCGAAGGTGCTCCCGGCTGGGTCGGAACGGGTGTCGAAGACGACCCACTCGCCGCACGGACTCCACACGTTGCAGTTGGTGAGGATCCGCCCGCCGGGGCCGGAGGTGAGTTGGCGCATCTCGCTCCCACGCTCCGCGTGGGAGCGACGCACGGACGCTCCGCGTCCTCCCGGAACCGACGCGGAGCGTCGCCGAGTGCGTTCCCACGCGGAGCGTGGGAACGAGGTCTATTCTGAGGGTCGCACGGGGAGGAAGCACGCCGGGCGGATGCCCACCCAGTCGTTGCGACGGATGACCGACAGCTTGCGGCGGTGGTAGGTGCGGAGCGTGTTCGCCCCCTGTCGCTTGAACGCCCCGCCGCGAACCGCCGCCTGCACCGGCTTGCGGGCGGTAGGCATCTTCGGCTTCGGGCGGACTGGCGGGAACTCGCCGACCTTCGTCGGGTCGCCGGGCTGACACCACGTCGAGACGTTGCCGGCCATCTGCTCGCACCCATACGGCGTGCGGATGCGGGGCAGCTTGCCCACCTCGGCTGTTTCGGTGGCGAGGAAGTGGCCGTGCGTGGCCACCCGCTGATACGCCCTGCCGACCCGCTGACTCTTCTCCGGCTCCGCATCGCCCCAGGGGAACGTGCGGCCGTCGGTCCCGCGGGCGGCCTTCTCCCACATGAATTCGCCGGGGATGCTCAGCCCGGCCCACTCGCAGTACGCCAAGGCGTCGAGGTACGAGACGTAAACGACGGGATGGTCGGCAGTGCTGGCTGGACAATCCTGCTCGGGCCAGTGTTGGAGAAACGACCCGTTCTGGTACTCTCCCTCATCTGAGTCGTCCGTTTCGATGGAGTCGTGGGATTCGTCCTCCACCTCCTCGACGAAAATCTCGAACTGTCTGTTCGTCACCGGGTGTCTCGCCAGCGAGAAGCCCCCGAGTACAGCCACCACTTTCTCTTCCCCGACGCGGAACTGGCCCGGCGGGATCCACACCATCTCGGAGCCGTCAATCGGGTTCGTCCACGTCAGGTTCGGCTCGCGCTTCGGGTCGCTCACCCCGCACGGGATGACGAACTCCTTGTCGGTGGCGTAGTCGAGGACGACGTGGAAGTCGGAGTTGCCCTGGGCACGGGTGACGAGTGCCCACGCCCGGTTACTGCGGTCTGCTTTCGGCAGCAGCAGCAGTTGTTCCAGTTCGATCAGCGTCTGTGCGGACGGGGAGGGCATGAGGAACTCCTGGTCGGTTGAGGGTCAGGTTGGCAACACCGCCCGCCCGGAGAAGCCAATCCGAGCCGCGGAGCGGCGGCAGATGTTAGCCAGGGGTGGAGCGAGCGACAGCGAGCGCAACCCCTGGAACCGAAGCACAACCCTCCAAGCCCCGGAGGGGCGACAGAGGCAGGATTCTGTCGCCCCTCCGGGGCTTGTTCCATTTTCCCTTGCGGTTCCAGGGGTTCCGTCGCTCGCCTTCGGCTCGCCGACTTCACCCCAGGCTAACAACTGCCGCCGCTCCGCGGCTGGGGTTAGCCTCCCGGTAAACCGTTATTCACTCACTTCACCACCCGGCCCCAACAACTTCCCCACCTGCTCCAACAGTTCGGTCCCTTCTTCCGGATGCACCATGTGCAGGTAGCTGGCGAACCCGCGGAGGTACTCCTTGAACTGCGGGTTGCCGCGGGCCTGCGACGCCACGCCGAGCTTCGCGCAATTGTGCAGGATCGCCCGGAACGCGCGCCGGTCTTCGCGCGGCACCCGCAGGCTGTCGTTCACCACAATGCCCGTCACCACCTGCCGCTGACTGCGGCGGATGACGCGGAACTTGTGCTGGTTCACCACGAACCCTTCCTGATGGCACACCTGATCGATCCACCAGCGGAAGCGGCCGAGGTGTACGTCGGTCGTCTTGAAGCTGAACGTCAGGTCGTCGGCGTACCGCGTGTACACGCCGTTCATCCGCTTCGCCAGCCCGGTCAACCGGCTGTCGAGTCGCCGACAGACAAGGTTGCTCAGTGCCGGCGAAGTCGGTGCCCCCTGCGGCATGTGTGCTTTGCCCCACGCCTTCGGATCGGGCGTGTAGCAGCACAACCGGGCGAGCACCGGGGCCACCTGCGTGGACTTGTCTTCCGTGCCGAAGCGGGCGTTGCCGACGCTGTACCCGAGGCTGGCGAAGAAGCCGAGCACGCGGTAGTAGTGGACGGTCGGGAAGAAGTCCTTCAGGTCGAACTTGACCACCACCGCCGAGCCGAGGTGCGGGGCGGCGTTCGTCACGATGCTGCGGCCGTCGATGAACCCGTGGGCGGCGTCGTGGGCGGGGATGTTGGCCAGAATCTTCGCATGAATCCGCCGCTGCACCCACTTGAGTTGCACCTTCGGCGCACAGATGCTGCGGGCGGAGCCGTCGCGTTTCGGGATGGTGAACGTGGTGTACGGGCCGTTCTTGTGGTCACTCGCGGACAGGAAGTAGCCGAGCTGCTTGTCGGAACGGATGGCGAGGAGTGTCCGCAAGGCGAGTAGGTTCGGGATCACCGGCACGTTGTGCGACTGCTGAACTTTCTTACCGACCTTGTGCCGGCTCAGGTCCACGTCGGAGGTTCCCTTCAGCCAGCCCTCCGGCGACCACGGGCCGTCCTTCGTCGCCGGCAGCGCCACCTCTTGAATGGTCCCCGCTTCGATCACCTTCCGCACTGCCGCCCGCACCCGCGGGTGCGCGTCTTTCGCCAGCCGCCGACAGATGCGGGCCGCCGCTTCGGGCACCATGTGTCCGGTGGCGAGCGCGATGAGGTGGTATTTGGCGTGCAGGTTGTCGCCGTCGCACACCCCCTCGGCGAGCGCCCACAGGTCGCCCGCGATGGCGTTCACGGCCGGCTCGTAGTGGGCGAACGGCTGGGCGGCGTCGAGCGCGCGGGTCAACGCTCGCACCGCGTCACCGAGCTTTTTCGCGTCGGCAGAGCGGGCTTCGGCAAGCAGGTTGGCGAGCGACTCGTTCAGCTTGTCGTCGGGCGCGGCGTTGGCCGGCAGCGGGCGGAGGAGCCAGGCCGGGGCGGGGGCGGTGTCGGCCATGCGGGGCCAGCCGGAGAGGGGGAGACATGGGAAGGGTACACGCGGGCGGTCGCTCGCCCAGGGCTTGCGCCCTGGGAACCCAGACGACACGGGAGCCGGAGTCGCGGAGCGGCGTCTGACCGTAGCCCAGGGCGCAAGCCCTGGGATTCAAGAGCCGAGGGCGATGTCAGGTCGCAAACCGACACCCAACTCCACTGCCACCTCGTGTTCAGCACGAAGGAGCGGATGCCAACTCTCGTGCCCGGCATCTGCGAGCGGATCTGGGAGTACCTGGGCGGGTTCGTTCGCGGCGAGGGCGGGATGGCGCACCAAGTGGGCGGACTGGCCGATCACGTCCACCTGCTCGTGACCGTCAAGCCGAGCGTCGCACTGTCGGACTTCGACCGCGATCTGAAAGCCGGTTCGTCCGGGTGGGCACACGACACGTTCCCCGAAGCCGGCATCTGGTGGCAGGGCGGGTATTCGGCGTTCACCGTCAGCCACTCCGCGCTGGAGCCGGTGCGGAAGTACATTGAATGGCAGGACGCGGCGCACCGCGATAAGACGTTCCAACAGGAGTTGACGCTGATGCTCCGTCTCCACGGCGTCGCGTTCAAGTATCTGTGGGAGTAGTCGATTGGGATCCCAGGGCTTTCGCCCTGGTTTCGGCTCCCCAGGGCTTTCGCCCTGGGATTCCATCTTAGCCCAGGGCGCAAGCCCTGGGATCACGAGTGACCCATGCAACCGCAGAAAACACCCCTGCCGGGGATCAAGCACATCGTCGCGGTGGCCAGCGGCAAGGGCGGCGTGGGCAAGTCCACGGTGGCCGCCAACCTGGCCCTCGCCCTGCACATGCACGGCCAGCGGGTCGGGCTGATGGACGCCGACATCTACGGGCCGAGCGTGCCGCACATGTTCGGCCTGGGCGTGGTCGATCAGACCCGCACCCCCCTGCCGCTCGAGAAGTTCGGCATCAAGTTGATGAGCATGGGCTTCTTCGTCGACCCGAACCAGCCGGTGATTTGGCGCGGGCCGAAGGTGGCTCAGGCGGTCAGTTCGCTGCTGTTTCAACCGCCGTGGAGCGAACTCGACTTCCTCGTCATCGACCTGCCACCCGGCACCGGCGACGCCCAACTGACGCTCAGCCAGAGTGCCCCGCTGACGGGTGCCCTGATCGTCACGCAACCGGCGGAGGTGAGCCTGATCGACGCCCGCAAAGGGGTGCGGATGTTCGAGGAGGTGAAAGTTCCCGTCCTCGGCATCATCGAGAACATGAGCTACCTGCTGCTGCCCGACGGCAGCAAGTTGCACCCGCTCGGGCAGGGCGGCGGGGCGAAACTGGCGGCGGAAATCGGCGTGCCGTTCCTTGGCGAACTGCCCATCGACGCGGCCGTCAGCCAGTGCGGGGACGGCGGCGAACCGATCGTGCGGAAGCTGCCGAACCACCCCGTCTCGCACGCCTACCTGAAGCTGGCGCAAACGGTGGTGAACGAACTGCTGGCGAAGCCGAGCGGCCTGCCGGATGTGGAGTTGTGATCTGGCGAACCCGGCCCGCAAGGGCCGCGGGTGCGAGCGACCAACCCCCACGCACCCACGGCCCTTGCGGGCCGGGTTCGCCTAAAACACTCCCATGAAACCGACGCTCCTCTTCCTCTCCGCCGACGCCCGCGCAGCGAAGGCCGTCGAGCAGTTCGGCCACGTGGCCGGGCTGTTCGTCGCCAGCTTCAACCCCGTGGCCAAGTCGCCCGACGCGGTCACTGACACCGAGGTGTCAGCGGCGGCGCGGGTGATCGTGTGGGACGAGTCGTTGAAGACCCGCTTCCCGAACGCCGAAGTGTGGCCCGACGGCAACCCCGCCCCAAAGCTCGCGCAGATGCTCGCCGAACTGATGGGCGGCGGGAACGCCTATCTCCCTCCACCGCCGGGGCCGCCGCCCAAGCCGAAGTCGCTCGGCATTGTGAAACTCGGCCGCGAGACGGCCGGCCGCAAAGGAAAGGGCGTGACGGTGGTGTGGGAACTGACCAACCTGCACGAGGACGCGATGAAGGAGCTGTGTACGCGGCTGAAGAACCGCTGCGGTAGCGGCGGGACGGTGAAGGACGGCCGCATCGAGATTCAGGGCGACCACCGCGACACGATCCAGGCCGAGTTGGAGAAGGTCGGGTACAAGGTGAAGCGGTCGGGGGGGTGACGACCGAACGAGCCGCGACCGCGAGGGAGCGGGGATTGTTACCCCACTCCCTCACGAGCCGCGACCGCGAGGGAGCGG
>JANNVG010001050.1:0-1612 GCA_031414395.1 Fimbriiglobus sp. | reverse complement strand
GCCGAGCGGCCCCCAGGAGGACGACCCCATGCGAACCGCGTTCACGCTCCTGCTCCTTCTCGCCCTGCCGCTGGCCGCCGCCCCCGTGCCGAAGGCGCTCAAGAGGGCGAACGACGCCGAGCGGATCGTCGGCCGGTGGGTGTGCGAGTCGGCCTCCCGCGGGGAGACGGAGTACACCACCTCGCACAAGAACGACGTGTGGGTGTTCGCCCCCGCCGCCGAGAAGTCCGCGCAGGTCACCCAGACCGGTCACCGGTACTCGCTCGACTACCAGTTCGTCGATGGGGGAGACGGCCCGCGACAAATGGACCTGTCCCTGAACGGCATCCCGTACAAGGGCGTGTACCACATGGGCGACGACACGCTCGCCATCGCCTTCCGCGAGAGCACCCGACCGGCCGCCCTCGACCGGCACCACGCCGTGTTCGTGTTCACCTTCCGCCGCGAGGCGACCAAATGACCCCGCGCGCGTTCGTCGCACTCCTGTTGCTCGCCCTCCCGCTGTTCGCCGCCCCGGTGCCGAAGGCGCTGAAGAAAACCCCCGCCTCGCTGGACGGCCACTGGCGGTGGGAGTCGCAGGAGACGAACGGCAAAGTGTCGGCCGCCCCGCCGAGCGACTACTGCCTGTGGAAGGTGGCCGGCGACACGATGACCCTGTCCACCGAGAAGGGCACGATGAAGGACGAGCCGTGCCAACTCGTGAGTGCCACGAATGCCGACGGGGTGCGGGCGTTCGAGTACAAGGTGAACAGCAACGGCTACCACCGCCGCGGGGTGTGCGAGGTCGATGGCGACACGCTGCGGGTGGCGTACAAGGGCGACAGCAAGGTGCCGCCGCCGGCCGTGAAGGGCGACAAAGACGTGACGGTGTACGTTTTCAAGCGGGTGACCGACTCCAAATGAGGTGCCTCATGAACCGCGCGTTCTGGTCGGTGGTGGTGCTGCTGTTCGCCCCGGTGCTGGTGGCCGCGCCGGTGCCGAAGAGCGTGAAGAAGAAGGACGACTCGGCCGAGATCGTCGGCCTGTGGGCGAGTACGCGGGGCGGGACGACCGGCTGGTGGTTCGGCGAGGACGGCAAGGCCGGCACCGGCAACCCCGTGCAGGTGGGGTGCAAGGCCATCTACAAAGTGGACGCCACCCAGTCGCCCAAGCACCTGGACTGGTCGCAGGACGAGGGCAAGTCGTGGTACCTGGCGATTTACGAGATCGAGAACGACGTGCTGAGGATCAACTTCGGCGGCGGCGGGTCGGGCAAGCGGCCGGCGGTCATCGGCCCGAACCAGGGCAGCCAGTTCGAGACCGGCATCCGCAACCCCGACTTCGACAAGAAGTGACCCGCCCCCTCGTTCCCACGCTCCGCGTGGGAACAACTCGGGCACGCTCCGCGTCCTCCCTCGGGCGGAGCGTCGCAGTCGCCGTTCCCACCCCGGGCGGGGGGACGAGGGGGCGTGGCCGCAACCCCCCCGCGCGGGGGGACCAGGGGGGCGCCGCCCCCCGGCCCGGGGGGGGCGCCCCCCCCCCCCTTGCTCCCCCCGCCCGGGTGGGCACCCGCGACTGCGACGCTCCGCCCGAGGGAGGACGCGGAGCGTGCCCGAGTTGTTCCCACGCGGAG
>JANNVG010001049.1:0-3559 GCA_031414395.1 Fimbriiglobus sp. | reverse complement strand
CGCCGCCGAGGTGCTGTTCGCCGCCGACGGCCGCCTGTTCATCGACACCCCGCACAAGCTGACCAAGAAGGCGGCCGGCGACCTGACCAAGCTGGGCGTGTCGGCGGTGAAGGCGATGCCGGGTGAACCCGAACAGGTGTCGTGCTGGCTGCAAGTGGTGCCGACCGCGAAAGACCGCACCCCGCCGCAACTGAGCACGCAGGCCCCCGTGCTGTTTGAACTGCCGAGTGCCGAAGACTTGCCCGGCATCGTCGGCGAAATGATCCGCCTGGGCAACGACCGCCAGAGCTTCCGCTGGCTGGCGTCGGCCGACGACCCGACCGACAAGCGGGTTCTGTTGCGGGTGATCGGCCCGCCGTACTACACCCTCTTACGGGCGCTGGATCAGTTGGCCACCGGCACGGGCGGGCCGGTGCGGGCGTACACCGAGCAGGCCCCGCGGGTGTGGGTGGAGGTCGGGCACACGCACCCGTTCGCCGCGCAAATTAAACTGCCCGACGACGCGGCCGTGCTCATCCGCGGCGAGCGGCACTGGACGTTCCTGCCCGAGCAGCCGTTCCAGGACGTGTACGAGGTCCTTCAATTCACACTGCCGAACGCCCCGGTCGAGTGGACCGCCGCCGACAGCACCACCAAGCTGAACGTGCCGCTGAAACTGGTGCCCGGCAACGCGGCCGACGCCCCCGACCTGTGGGTGCTGCGGGGCGACGGCGTGGGGCAACTCGACCAGTTCGTGAGGGAGGCCGACGACCGCCTGACCAACCGCCTGAAGTTCGCCGTGGCCGACGCCGCGAACGGCGAGAAGGTGGTGGTGCTGCGGGTGAGCCACACGCGGGGCACCCCGCCGGCCGTGCAGTTGCCCAAGGCCACGGGGTACAAGGCGCACAGCTCGCTCGCCAACCTGTTCATCCCCGTCGGCACGCGGCTGCACCCGCAACTGCGCCGCGACGCGGTGCGCACCCTGCTGGCCGAGGACGTGGACGCCGTGGTGTGGCTGCACCCGACCGGCGACGGCGGGTTCGTGCCCGAGACGGTGCCCGACAGCGCCTTCCACCCGCTCGACGACTGGGTCGAGTACGTCATCGAGACGGCGCACGCCCCGCTGAAAGAGTGGGTCGAGTCGGCGCGGTTCGACTTCGGCGGGTTCGTGTGCGTGGACGACAAGCAGGCCAAGCCGAAAGACCCCGGCAAGGGGCCGAAGGACCGCCCGAAGGGCGACAAGGACGGCGACCCGCTGACCAGCGCGAAGGACGGCGGCAAGCGGGCGACGAAGAAGGACGACGGCCCGGTGGCGCAAATGGAGTACGCGGTGGCGGCGGAGAAGAAGCCGAACGAGTGGAAGGTCCGCCGCGAAGAGCTTCAGAAGCGGTTCCTGGCCGTGGACGGCCCGCTGGATCACCCCGACCGCGTGACCCTGTGGCCGCAACTGGCGGTGGCCAACACCGGCGCCGGCGACGCGGCGGAAGCGGCGCTCTGCTGGGCCAACAGCCTGTGGGAGCAGGACGAAACCGACCTCGCGGTCGTCCGCGGGTGGGCCGCCGGCGAGTTCGCGCACACCACGGGGGTGGTCACCCAGCAGGAATTCACCCGCCGGCTGAACCAGGCCGACCCGCACCAGGGCGAGGTGCGACAGTTCGCCGCGGCCGTGTTCACCCTGGCCCACCAGGAGCCGCCGCCGGCGTGGCTGCTGGCCGAGTTGCCGAAGGTGCAGAAGTTCATCGAGACGAACGAGCCGAAGCTGCCCGTGCGGGTGGCGTGGCTGGCCGCCACGAAGCTGGCCAAGCTGAGCGGGGCGGACGTGCTCGGCCTGGCCCGCATTCGGGATCGCCTGTTGCAGCGGCTGCTCGAACACGGCCTGAACCCCGAAGTCGATTTGCCGTTCTTCCTCCGCACGGCCGGGCTGAACGACAGCGACCGCGTGCGGCTGGTGCGCGACGAGGCCGGCGAGTTGCACAAGCTGATTCGCAAGTGGGCCGAGGCCGGGTCGAAGACGGGCAACGTGCCCAGCCCGGTGGACGGCAACCCGACGGCCGCTTACGTCGACCTGCTGTTCGCCTACGGGCTGGCCAAGTTGGGGGAGGTGCAGGCGGCGTCGAAGCTGGCCGAGGGCGCCCGCCAGACGCTCGAGAAGTTCGGCGCCGAAACGGACAAGGGCATCGCCGGGCGGTTTCTGTTCAAGGCGTTCAAGCACCGGGTGGATCAGGCGACGGCCGGGCAGTCGCTGTCCGGGCGGCTGCCGCAGACCCAGTACGACGAGCTGGACGAGATCGACAAGAAGAGCGAGGGGAAGGCGAACAGCCCGCACGGCATGGCCCACTTCGTGGTGAAGCGGATGCAGGAGCAGTCGCGGGTGCTCGAGCCGTACGAGCGGGCCGACCCGTACAAGAAGTTCACCACCCCGCACGAGGGGGGGCTGAAGAAGGAACTGCACGAGTTGTCGGCCGAGCGCGACCCCGTTCGGCTGGCGACCCGCATCCGCGACATCTACCGGCGAGAGGGCACCGCCGGCCGAAACAACCGCCCGCAGCCGATGACCGAGAAGCAGTTCGACGTGCTGCTCGACTGCCTGCCACTGTCCGCCCGGTGCGGCGGGGGGTTCGCCGCGGAACTCATCCGGCTGGTGCCGGAGGCGCTGCGGCAGACCTTCCCGCAGAAGCCGGAGGCGGCGAAGAAGCAGGCGCAGTTGCTCGAGCGGGGGCTGTTCCTGGCCGGCCACTTCGACCACCGCGACCTGGTGGCGCAACTGGTGGACACGTTCGGCGAGGTGGTGGCCGCGAAGGCCGACGACGCGCAACTCGAACTCATCAACGTCGTGTGCGGGTCGTGCGTCCGCAGCCTGCGGAAGCTGGGGTTGCGGGACGACATCGACAAGCTGCTGCGGAAGCTGCTGACGGCCGTCCTCGGGCGGGCGTCGTTCAAGGACCTGAAGGGCAAGTACGCCGGCCGGCCGGACCAGTGGATGAAGGCACTGCAAACGCTGCTGAACATCGCCGGCGGGTGGCTGACGTTCGGGCTGGTGGATCAGGCGAACCCGATCCTGGACGAAGGCCGCAACGAGCTGCTGTCCGCGGCCGGCGGCAAGCCGATGCCGCAGGACCACACGCGGCTGGCGGCAACGTACATCGCGGCCGTCGGGCAGGGGCCGGCCGAGAGCGGGTTGCAGCGGATCGCCGAACTGTTCCGCAAGATCGACGGGGGGAAGATCACCAACTCGTTCACCACCGCGCCGTTCTACTCGCGGCTGCACCTGAACGTGGTGGAAGAGGTGGTGCTGGCGGTGGTGAGCGACGACTTCGCTCTGGGCACCGCCGGCCGCCGCTGGCTGGAGGACGACGAGTACCTGGTCCGCCGCCGCATCCACGCCGACATGCGGGCCGCGTTGGCGGGGAGTGGGTTGTAGTCGGGTGGCCGACTTCAAGACGGGTGGCCGACTGTCGCCGAGTCGGAGTTGGAAACGGGTGGCCGACTCTCGCCGAGTGTCGGAGTAGGGGGCGGAGCGGGGGAGTCTGGCGTGGAGCGTGTGACCGCATTCACTCGCTCCACGCCAGACTGCGATGCC
>JANNVG010001048.1:0-3993 GCA_031414395.1 Fimbriiglobus sp. | reverse complement strand
CTCGCTCCGCTCGCTCGGACCCACCCTACCCACACCACCCCATCTGTACCGCTGCACAGCCCTGCCCCTTCCGGCACTCCGCCTTGCCCACTTTGCCGGGTGCGGCTATAACCGCGTGCTTGTGCGACCGACCGTTCCGGGCCGAAAATGCGTAACTTCCTTCGTGTCCTCCGCCTGTCGTGGCAGTACCGCACGCGGCTCGTCGTGTCCGTCGTCGCCGCGCTGCTGGCCGCGCTCTGCTGGAGCCTGAACATCTCGGCGGCGTACCCCATCCTGAAGGTGCTGTCCAGCAACGAGAGCCTGCACACGTGGGCGGAGAAGCAGGTCGCCCACTACGAGAAGGAGGGGCGCGACGAGACGGTGCTGAAGAAGCAGGAGCAGTTGCGGCAGGAGAAGGCCGAACTGGACGCCACCCCGGCCGCCCCCGACCGCGAGAACACCCTGCGGCGGATCGCCGCCGAGCAGGCCCGCCTGGGGAAAGATCAGGCGTCGGCGAACGAGAAGGCGTCCCAGTACCGCTGGCTGAAAACGGCCGTCATCCAGCACCTGCCGAACGACCCGTTCAAGACGTTCGGGTGGATCATCTTCGCCCTGGTGGTGGGCATCGCGGTGAAGGGGGTCTTCGAGTTCATTCAGGAGTCGATGGTCGGCACGGTGGTGCAGCGCACCCTGTTCGACTTCCGCAACCAGTTCTTCCGCCGCGCCCTGCACCAAGACCTCAAGCAACTCGGCGAGACCGGCCCGGCCGAACTGATGGCCCGCATGACGAACGACGTCGAGCAACTGGGCACCGGCATGAAGATGCTGTACGGGCGGGTGATGCTCGAGCCGTTGAAGATGGTGGTGAGTCTGGTGTGCGCGTGCGTCATCAGTTGGCAGCTCACGCTCGTGTTCGTGGTGGTGGTGGCGGTGGCCGTGTACGCCCTGAACCGGGTGAGCAAGACGATGAAGCGGGCCGCCCGCAAGGTGCTTGAGCGGATGACCGAACTGTACCGCGTGCTGCGGGAGGCGTTCGACGGGCTGCGGGTGGTGAAGGGGTTCACCGGCGAGAGCCGCGAGCGGCGGCGGTTCCGCGCGGCCAACGAGGACTACTACAAGCGGACGGTGCGGGTCATCAACATCGACGCGGCCATCGGGCCGGTCCTCGAAACGCTCGGCGTGCTGGCCGTCGGGGGGGTGCTGCTGGCCGGCGCGTACCTGGTGCTGGCCGAGCGGACCGACCTGTTCGGCGTGCGGATGCTGAACGAGCCGATCGGCCCGGAGGCCCTGCTCACGCTGTACATGCTGCTGGCCACCATCGCCGACCCGGTGCGGAAGCTGAGCAGCGTGTGGACGAAGACGCAGTCGGGCATCGTGGCCGCCGACCGCATCTTCGCACTGTACGACCGCGTGCCGGCCGTGGGCGCGAACGCCGACGGCCCGGTGGTGCCCAAGCACGCCGAGACGGTCACGTTCAAGAACGTCAGCTTCAGCTACCTGCCCGGCCGCTCGGCCCTGAACGACGTGTCGCTCGAAGTGACCGCCGGCGAGACGGTCGCACTCGTCGGCCCGAACGGGTGCGGGAAGACCACGCTGCTGGGGCTGCTGCCGCGGTTTTACGACCCCGACCACGGCGAAATCCTGATCGACGGCGTGCCCCTGCACTCGGCCAACCTGCGGAGCCTGCGGAAGCAGATCGGGCTGGTGACACAAGACACGCAACTGTTCGACGACACCATCTTCGCCAACATCGCGTTCGGCCGACCGGGGGCGACGGCGGCGGAGGTGGAGGCGGCGGCGCAGGCGGCGCACGCGCACGAGTTCATCATCGACATGCCGCAAGGCTACCAGACCCGCACGGGCGACATGGCGGCCAGCCGGCTGAGCGGCGGGCAGAAGCAGCGGCTGGCACTCGCGCGGGCCATCCTCCGCGACCCGCGGATTCTGATCCTGGACGAGTTCACCAGTCAGATCGACGGCGAGAGCGAGGCGAAGATCCACGAGGCGCTGCGGACGTTCGTGAAGGGCCGCACCACGTTCCTGATTACGCACCGCCGCAGCACGCTGGAGCTGGCCGACCGCATCATCGTGATGGACGGCGGGCGGATCGTGGCGACGGGCACGCACTCGGACTTGCTGGTGACGAGCAGCACCTACCGCCGCCTGTACGACGCCCAACCGAGCGAGGGCAAATCCGCAGCGTGAGGGTGGGCGTACGCTGGGGGGAAGTCGTGGCCAAGCAGAAGGCGATGACTGAGGAGGAAGCGTTCCTGGCGGCGATCAACGCCGCTCCGCAGGACATGCTCCCGCGGCTGGTGTACGCCGACTGGCTGGAAGAGCGGAACGACCCCCGCGGCGAGTACCTGCGGTTGGAGGTCGAGCGGCATCGTGCGGAACTGCCAGGCACGAATCTGGAGTCGTCCGTGTTGACCCGGCTCGGTGAGTTGGAAGACACGCTTGAAATGGGATGGTTCTGCAAGGTGGCGATCACGGACTACCCCCACGACAGCGGCTTCATCTTCTCACGATTCTGGCGGGCGCTGGCGAGCTACGACGGGTGTCACCGACGAATGCGGGATCACCTCGAAAGACTCCCAGAAGACCAACTCACTTTCTTGGCTGAGCAGTTCCAGGACGCCATCAGTTGCGTGGACCCCAGCTTGCGGGATGACTTTTGGCCTTACAGCCGGCGTGTGTGGACTGAAGACGCGGGGGAACGATTCGCCGCCTGGGTGGTGATGCAGGGGGAGACGGTCTACGACGACGTGCGATCACAACCGGAGCAGATCGAACAGTTCACCGCTCAGTCCGAGGCGGCGGAGCACGACCGCCGCCGGCGGGATGACATCAACCGTCGTCGGAAGCCAGGGCTGGCACGAGAGTCCGAGGCGGACCGAATTCAGTTCCAGCGGTCACGGCTCGATTACGTCGCGATGGGCGTTTACTACGACCGGCATGGGCGCGACCTGCCGCTGTTCGGCGGGTGACAGCTTGATCTGTATTGCACTTCGCAGTACAATCAGGCGGTGTCCTCGAGAGGTCCGCGATGCCCAGCACCAAAGCCCCACGCCCAACCAGTCCGCTCATGGTGCGGTTGGACGATGTCAGCAAACAGGCTCTTGCCCGTGCCGCCGAGTTGCGCGGGGTGAGCGTGAGTGACTACGTCCGCCTCGTCACCGTCACACAGGCTCGGAAAGAGGTGGCCGCCGCCACCGCCCAGACAATCGCCCTGACTGCCGACGAACAACTCGCCTTCTGGACTGCCCTCGCCGAGCCGGTCACGCTCACCCCGGCGCAGAAGGAGCTCGGCCGCAAGATGCGGGGTGAATCGTCGTGAGCGAGTTCGCCCTTCCGCCCGGCTACCGGCTCGAACCGCTGGCGAAGAGTCATCCGCGCAAGCGGTTCGCCAGCGGCCACGCGCAAGTGGACGACTGGCTGCACACGAAAGCCCTTCAGAACCAAGACAAGCGCCTTTCAACCACGAAGGTGCTTCTCGACTCGACCGGCGGCATCGCCGGGTTCTACACGCTCGCCACCGGACAAGTGGACTTCGGCGATCTGCCGGCCGAAGAGGTGAAGAAGCTCCCCCGGCGTCATCTGCCGGTCGCCGTTCTCGCGTGGTTGGGGGTCGCGTCCGACCGGCACGGGCAGGGGCTAGGAACGACCTTGCTGGCCTGCGCGCTCCGCGACTGCCACACCGCCGGCCGCACGTTCGCGTTCGTGGCCGTGCTGCTGGACTGCGTCGACGACCGTGCCAAGGCGTTCTACTCGCGGTTCGACTTCACCGAACTGCCCGGTCACCCGTACCGGCTCTACCTGTCGGCCGCCCGCCTGGACGCGATGATGGGCGGCTGACGGGTGCGCGTGCGTCTCGCGCTCCAAGGCAAGCTCACCGTACCGCCGTCATCGGCACTCGCAACCGCCGACCGGGAGCGCGGGCGTGCCGCCCCCCACCGGGCGGGGGGGGCGCCCCCCCAACCCCGCGGGGGGGGGGGGTTTTGACCCGCACACCGT
>JANNVG010001047.1:0-4974 GCA_031414395.1 Fimbriiglobus sp. | reverse complement strand
CTAACAGGGAAGGGGGAGTCCAATCCCACTCCCCCCCCTTCCTCCCAGGAAGGGGGGGGCCGGGGGGGGGTAGGTTTTTTCACCCCCTTCCGCCTGCCCATCGACCGCTCGTTCACGGTGCAGGGGCACGGCACCGTCGTCACCGGCTCCATCGTCGGCGGGAGCGTGAAGGTCGGCGACGAACTGGACTGGCACAAGGGCGACGGCACGGTCGAAACCATCCGCGTGCGGAGCTTGACTAGCCACGGCGCACCCACCGACGAACTCCGCCGCGGGCAGCGGGGCGGCATCAACCTGGCCGGCGTGCCGCACGATTCGGTGCGCCGCGGGCAAGAGTTGGCCACCCCCGGCTACCTCTCCCCGAGCAAGGTGCTGACCGTGCGGCTGCACACGCTCGCCGCCCACCGCAAGGCGATCAAGCACCGCCTGCCCTGTCGCCTGCACGTCGGCACCGCCGAAGTGATGGTGACGGTGTCGCTGCTCGACGCCGACGCCATCGAGCCGGGCCAGTGGGGGTTCGCCCAACTGTTCCTCGAATCGCCCGTGACGGTGGTGTGGGGTCAACCGTTCGTGCTGCGGGATTCGTCGGCCGAACACACCATCGGCGGCGGGCAGGTGCTCCAGCCGTGCGCGGTCAAGCTCCGCCGGCGGCACCTCGAACACCTGGAGCGGGTCGAACAACTGTGGGGCGACGACGCGGCGAAGCGGGCGGTGGCGGTGGCGTGGTTCGCCGGCTACTCCGGATTCCAGGCGAGCGACCTCACCCGCGATGCCGGCATTTCACCCGACCAGATTGACGCGGTCGTGCCCGGCTTGCTCGCGTCCAGCACCGTCGCCGAACTGACCCTCCCGCCGAACCGCAAGCTGCTGGTTCACACCGACCGCGTGACCGAGCTGGGCGAGCGGCTGCTGGCGGTGGTCGCCACCCTGCACGCCGAGTTCCCCCTGATGACCAACCACGAGCGGTCGAAGGCGCTCGCCCGGCTGGACTACGTGGGTGACGAGGCGCTGCTGAACGCCGTGATGGACCGGCTGGTGAAGCAAAAGCAACTGGTGGGCGACGCCCGCCGCATCGCCCGTGCCGACTTCAAACCGAAGCTGAGCGCCGCGCAGCGGAAGCTGAAAGACAAGATCGTGGACGACCACAAGAAGGCGGCGTTTCAACCGCCGGAGGCGTCGTCGTACCTGAACCAGGTGCAGGGGAGCGGGAACGCGGTGGTGCTGCGAGACATCTTCGAGGTGGCGTGCGCCGAAGGCTTCCTGGTGCGGGTGACGGACGAGATCTACCTGCACGCCGACGCCGACGCCGACATGCGGAAGCGGGTGACGGACAAACTGGCCGAGGTGCCGGGGCTGACCGTCGCCGACATCCGCGACCTGCTCGGCACCACCCGCAAGTACGCCGTGCCCCTGTGCGAGTTCCTGGACAAAACCGGACTGACCAAACGGAATGGCGACCTGCGGGTGCGTGCCACTGCTTAGCCCGACGCCCGAGCGAGGGGCGAGCCATCCACAGGATACCGGGGATGCGATGAGGACCAGCCACCCGCCGCGGAGCGGCGACCGATGTTAGCCAGGGGTGGAGCGAGCGACAGCGAGCGGAACCCCTGGGACCAGCTACCAAGTTCACCAGCCCCGGAGGGGCGACAGATTCGGTTCTGTCGCCCTCCGGGGCTGGTCTTTTGTCCGCAGTTCCAGGGGTTCCGTCGCTCGCCTTCGGCTCGCCGACTCCACCCCTGGCTAACATCGGCCGCCGCTCCGCGGCGAGGCACACCCGCTTCATCGCGCGTCGGGCTAGAGCATTTTCAGTCCGTGCGTTGCGACCTTGTAGGGCGGGCGAGCCGCCGTTTCGCCGGCGACCCCCGCCGCGTGTGAGTGTGGCGCGGTCGCCGGGCTGCGCCCGTCTCGCCCGCCCTACAAGAGTGCTGGACCAACAGTAGGGCGGACGAGCGGGCGTTTCGCCCGCGACCTCCGCCGTCGGTGGCTTGTGGCGGGGGTCGCCGGGCTGCGCCCGTCTCGCCCGCCCTACCTCGAACGACGTTCCGCCACAACGCACGGACTGAAAATGCTCTAACAATCTCACGCCGCGTCCGCGGCGACGTCCCGCATCGCGCCGACCACGTCCGGGTGTTGCGGGACGGAGTTGTCCTCGTACGCCTGCTGCATGCCGATGCCGGGGACGTGCTTGCCCATGAGCGTGCGGGGCCGCACCAGCAGCTCATAAAAGTGCTCGTCCACCACCCGCCGCAGCAGGTGTTCGCCGAAGTTCGTCACCTCGCTGTCCTCGTTCGCAATCAGTACCCGCCCGGTCTTCTCCACGCTCCGCGAGATCATGTCCCAGTCGTAGGGGAAGATGCTCCGCAGGTCGATCACGTCGAACGTGTACCCCAGGTCGCGGGCCAGGTCGTCGGCCGCCTTCGCGCAGATGGGCACCAGCCGGCCCCACGTGACGACGGTCGCGCTGTCGCCCTCCCGCACCCGCTCGCCCTTGCCGAACGGCACGAAGTATTCCTTCACCTCCGGCCAGTCGGGGTGCCAGTGGGTGCGGTCGCCGATGGGGGCGTCGATGCGGCGGGCCAGGTCGTCGGCGTCGGCCGGCTCGCCGGGCAGCAGTTTGTCGCCCTTCACCCGCATGAGCGCCTTCGGCAGCAGCACGAGCACCGGGTTCGGGTCGGCGATGGCGCTGAGCATCAGGCCGTAGGCGTCGAGCGGGTTCGACGGCATGACCACCTTCCACCCGGCCAACCGACTGGCCCAGCTCTCGAAGCTGTGCGAGTGGTACACGCTCCCGCGGATGCCCGCCCCGTTCGGCGTCATCACCACCATCGGCATCGGGAACTGACCGCCGCTGCACCACCGCTGGTTGCCGGCCACTTTCATCAGGTCGATGCTGTTGAAGGCGTAGTCGCAGAACTGGATCTCGCACACCGGCCGCCCGCCGGCGTAGGCGATGCCCATGGCCGTGCCGAGGATGCCGCGCTCGTCGAGGGGGGTGTTCCAGGCGGTCTTCAAGCCTTGTGTGGCGGTGAACACGCCGCCCAGCGGCGGGCCGACGTCCTCGCCGAACACGTCCGTCACGCCCAGGTGCTTCTCGCCGTAGTGCAGTGCCAGCCTCACCGCCTGAACCAAAGTCGCCATACATGGTACTCAAGAAATGATTCACCGCAGAGGGCGCAGAGGGCGCGGAGAGGAGAAGAGAGAACACTAACCACAGAGGCACTGAGACACAGAGAGAACCAAAGACTGTTCTGAGTCCTTACACCCTCCTCCGTCTTCTCTGTGTCCCTGTGCCTCTGTGGTTAGTCTTGCCTTCCTGTCTCCTCCGCGCCCTCTGCGCCCTCTGCGGTGAAATCTGTCTTCCTTACTACCGCCGGCGGGTGGGCAATCCGGTGTAGTCCTTCGGGTAGACGGCATCGACCGGGCTGGGAGCATACGTCCCCATGTACACGTCGAGCGGGGTGGGGCGGGGTTCGCCACCCACCGCGTCGGCGGCCTCATCCGCCTCGGCCTTCGCCTCGTCCTTCAGCGCCCGCACCTGCTCGGCGTCGGTCGCCCCGCAGTCGATCAACTTCTGCTCGAACCCGGCCACCGGGTCGGCGTCGCTCCAGTTGCGCTGCGCGCCGCTGCTGCTGCTGTGCCCGTGCAGCCGGCTCACCATCGCTTCCAGCACGAACGGCCGCCGCTGGGTGCGGACGTACCGCATCGCCCGGTCGAGCGCGTTCCACATGACCACCGGGTCGTTCCCGTCGATGGTCTCGTTGCGGATGCCGTAGGGTTCGCCGCGGGTGGCGATGTGCCGGGCCGCGTGCTGGCTGGCGTGCGTGGTGCTGATGCCGTACCCGTTGTTCGTGATGAGCACCAGCACCGGCAGCTCGTTCCCCGGCCGGGCGCTCCACAGCAGGCAGCTCTCGAAGTCGCCCTCGGCGGTGCCGGCGTCGCCCGTCACGGCGATGCTGATCCCTTCACCCCCGTGCCGCTTCTGCACGAGGGCCGTGCCGGGGGCCATCACCATCTGCACCTCGATCACGCTCGTGACGGGGATCACGTTCCACTCGGGCATGGCGTAGTGGCCGACGAAGTTCCGCCCCAGGCTGTGCCGGTCGGTGGCCGTCATGGCCAGTTGGCGGATGTGGTCGATCATCGGCATGCCCATGGCCAGCAGGGCGCCGCTGTTCCGGTAGTGCAGGTGCAGGTAGTCGAAGGCCGGACCCTGCCCGCGGAGGACTTGCAGCCCGAGGCAGACGTTGAACGCCTCCTCGCCGGGGCCGCCGACCCAGAAGTACGCCTCCCCCGACTTCGACATCTTGATGCTCCGCTCTTCCAGCGCCCGCGTGCGGACCATCTGGCGGAAGATGGTGAGCGCCAGCTCGGTGCTGATCGCCTCGCGGCCGGTGCGGATGACCGGGGGGATGCCCCCGATGCCCGTCGCCCGGCCGCCGCGATCTGCCGGCGAGTCGTCCGGATCGGTGGTGTCGGCCATTCGGCGTGCCTCCTCGGATCGGTGGGCCGGCGGGGGAGAGGGCCACCCAGGGGTCCGGAAACGTCGGTCACCAGGAGAGAGGGATCACACCATCGGGAGCCGTGGCAGTACCGGGCGGTGCTGACCACCACAGCACGGGCTATTGTTGCCGGCCACACGGTTCGGAATCAACCGCACCCGCGGGAACCGTCCAACAAGAGTATCGCACCGGGCGGGCGGGCCTTTCAGTGCGCACTGCCGAACGCCCCGGCAGATTGTATCGGCCGCTGCACGCGCATCGGGCATTTCTTGCTACCACCGCACTTTTCCACCCCGTCCGCCCGACCGCAACAAGACGCGCAACCGGGGGAGTCTCGTCGGGATGATAGGACCTCACCCCCCGGCCCCCTCTCCCTAGGGGAGAAGGGGTGTTCAAAACGATGACCATGCCGAAGAGATGGAACCGGGAACGCAGTGACCGGGTGAAAATCACGCACCCGGTCACTGCGTTCCCG
>JANNVG010001046.1:0-3983 GCA_031414395.1 Fimbriiglobus sp. | reverse complement strand
GACCACACCCCGTGCCGAACTGAAACGCCAGATGGCCAAAGGGGTTAACAAGAAGTAAGTGCCATTCGTCCACGCGACCTTGTGTTCGGCGAGCAGTAGCTTTTCCCGCTCTTGCAGTTTGGTCAGTTTCTTCCCCTTCGCCCCGTCTGCGATGGCGATCTGCGCACGGATGAACTCGGCAAGATCGGTTTGGTCGTTCTCGTCGCACCAGTCGGCGTACACCAGCCGCGGCAGGTCGTCGTCCGGGGCGACACACACGGCGGCGAGGAGGGCGTCGTGCTGGGTCATGTCACGTCACCGGGCAGGGAGGCTGTTGATTTTAGCGACTTCGGCAACGGTCGAAATCGCCGTAAGTGCTTGGCCGGTATGGGATGTTCTTCGCTCGGGAAATGATTCCACGGATGGGTGTGGGGGTGGTGGAAAGAACCATCCGTGGTCGGGTCACGCCGTTCGTTTCCGCTCAGCCACCTCTTGAAACACGGCCAGCAACGCCTGGTAGTGGTGCTCGAACGTCCAGCGGGCGGCAGCAGCCTTGGCCGACTCGCGGGCGGCGGTGCGGTAGCTGGGGTCGAGCATGGAGGCGACGGCGTACCCGAGGGCGGGGGCGTTGTGCGGGTCGTCAACGACGAGCCCGTTCGCCGGCACATCAAGCAGTTCGCTCGCGCCGTTGTACTTGGTGGTAATCACCGGCAGCCCGCACGCCAGTGCTTCGAGCGCGACGAGCGAACACGGGTCATAGAAGGTGGGGTGAACGAGGAAGTCGGCGGCGAAGTAGGCGTCCTTCGGGTCGTCGCGGTGGCCGAGGAAGAGGAAGCGATCCGCCACGCGAAGCTGCTGCGCAAGACGGACGTAGCGGCCCGCCTTCGGGTGCCCGACGACGACGATCTTGAACGGCTTGTCGTTCGGTATGGTCGCGGCGGCGCGGATCAGCGGGGCGAGTCCCTTCAGGCGGTAGTTCATGGCCACGAACAACCCGACGGGCACGTCGTCGTGTACGTCCCACCGGCGGCGCTCGGCGAACCGGCGGGCCGGGCGATCCACCGCCGCGAACCGGCCGGGGTCGATGGCACTGTGAACCACCCGCGTGCGGTCCGGGCCGATCAGGTAGTGGTCGGCGAAGTGCCGCTGCACCATGCGGCTGTTCACGATGACGGTGGGCTTGCTGCCGCCGAGGTACTGCTTGCGTTCGAGTCGGCCGAACGACCACGCGGCCAGGTCGAACCACTTGGCGGCCGATGCCACGAGCCGCACGACGGGGTTCGCGAACTTGCGGCGGTTGTGCTCGGCACTCGCGGCGTGCAGCCCGCCTTGCGGGTACAGCACGTCTTGGCCCCACGTCTTGTCGAACCCGACGGTCACGTCGTGCCGGTTGGCAGACAGTGCCTTTTCAACTGCACTGCCGAACCGCCACGGCCGTAAGAAGCGTGGTCCCTTCGGCACGTCGAGTTGGTGAAAAACGGTGGATGCTGGCAACGACGCAGCATCCCACCGGCAGGCGTACAGGTGGACGACGTGCCCGTCCGCGGCCAACCGTCGGGCGAGGTCGCCGATGTACGTCTCCGCCCCACCGCGGGCGGGCAACACCGATTCGTAGCAGAGGGCGATGTTCATGCCGTGGCCGCCGCCGGGGTGTGCTTGTCGTGGTGCCGCTGGTAGCGCCGGGCCTTCGACAGGACGGGTGCTTTCAACCACTGCGGCGGGCGGGCGGCGTTGCCCCAATCGCCGTTGCGGTACTGTTCCCAGATGTACTCGCGGTCGGTGTCCGTCACGCCCAGCACGTTCGACGAGTAGAGCAGTTGGGCCATGTCTTTGACGGTGTACCACTGCCAGCCGAGGCGGTGGCGGGCGAGGCGGTGGAAGTCGATCATCGTCACGCGGTTCAGCCACGAGTCCGGTGACACCGCGGTGTCAGTGGCGCGGATGTAGAAGTGGCAGAAGTAGAGGTCTTTGTGGAACATCCGCCGGCGGTGCAGCTCGCGGCTGAGGCGGGCGAGTTCGGCGAACAGGCCGCGCTTCCAGATGGCGAAGTCGGCTTCGTCGAGTGTGTTGAAGGCGAGTGGCACGGCCTCGTGCAGCGGCAGCATGTCGGCCAACTCTTCGACCGCCAGGAACGATTGCAGCTTCTCCCCCGGCCCGCGGAACTCGCCCGCCGCCACCGCCCGCGGCACCGGCAACCCTACCGCCGCCGCCCACTCCAAATGCTCCCACTCGCACAACCCCGGACTCCACGCCTTGCCGGGGAAGCACTTCGCCATCAACCCGTCCCACGCCGGCAACACGAAATGCCGCTTCAGGAACACCACCAGTGTGTCGCCGCTCGCGTCGGTGAGCGTCCAGCGGGCGATCGACCGCCCCTGCTTCTCGTGCAGCTTGTCGGTCAGCGGCACCGTCAGGATGGTGGCGGGCCAGTCGGCGCCGGCGAACCGCGGCCAGTCGGGGGCACACTTCAGCACGGCCGTCATCCGCTCGCCCCGTGGTAGCCGCCCTTCACCCACCCGCCGGAGGTGCGGTCGAACGGCCGAAGGAAGCGGGACAGATCGGCGGTGCGTTGGGCGGTGTTCACCCGCCGCACCACCCGCACGGCGAACGGCGAGCCGACGACCACTGACACCGCGGTGTCATCCGTCACCACGAACAGCGGGTCGTTCGGCGACCCCGTGTCGGTCGGCCGCAGGCCGGCGTCGTGCAACTGGCGGAGGAGTCGCCCGCACTCGACGAGTACCGCGGCGCTCTGGGCCGGCGTGGTACTGGTGCGAGCGAGGAACGTGGCGAGCGACACCACCCCGCTCGGCAGGTCGGCACACAGGAACGATTCGGCCGCGACCGCCGAGGTCAACCGCTGGCCGAACGCCAACAACTGCGGGGCGGGAATGGCGTGCCGTTCGAGGTGGAAGAGCACGCGGGCGGCGGTGGCGGCCGGGCTGCGCCACGGGCGCTCCCGCACGGCGGAGATGATTCGCCCGACCGGATCGACGGTGTGGAACCGCACCAGCACCGCCGGCCGGCCGTTCGCCAGGATCACCCGCTCGCGGTACCCGTGCGGCGGGGTGGCGGTCGGCGTCGGGGTGTAGAACGGCGCGGCTTCGGCGGGCGTCGGCCACGCGGCGGCCACTTCGGGCACGGCCACCACTACTTCGCCGGCCACCCACACCAGCCGTTGCGGGCGGTCGGTGGCGTGCCGCTGTGCCCGCACCGACGGCCGATCTTCCCGCCGGGCGGCAGCCGAGTTCACCGCACGGGCCATGAAGCCGAAGCGATCCGGCACGGGTCGGCCGAGCCGCCGGCACGTGCGCCGGTAAGCCCACAGCACCCGCAGGCGGTCGCGGTTCGTCGCCAACTCCGCCGTGATGCCGGCGTGTAAGCTGCCGAACCATCTCACGAGGTCGGCGTTGCGGATGTGACCGGGCTTCGGGGCGGACGGCCAGTCGATCACCGTCACCGCGCTGTCGTCGCCGATCATCAGGTGCTTGGCGGCGAGGTCGGGGGTGGCGAAGCCGGCGGCGTGCAACTCGGCCAGAGCGGTGCCGATCCGTGCAGCCAGTTCACGCTTGTCGCCGGCCGGCTGGTCGCGGAGGAGCGTGAGCAGATCGACCGAGCCGGCCAGTTCGTCCACCAGCAGGAAGGCTCGGCCGTTCGCATCTTCGCCGTGGGCCAGCCACTGCGGGCCGGGCAGTCCCGCGGCTTCGAGGGCGGTGAGTGTGGCCGTCTCCCGCTCGCACCGGCTCACCCATCCGAACCCGGCCGCCCAGTTCTTCGCCCGCCACCGCACGCCCGCCACGTGTTCCCGCTTCAGATACGCCGTGCGGACGCCCGCCCCGCTCCGCAGGTCCACCCGCACCACGTGCCGGTCAGTGTGCCCGCTCACCACCTCGCCGGCCAGTGACAACGCGGTGTCAGCGGACGTCACCCCGCAGCGGGTGAGCCACGCGGCGTAGCGGGGGTGGGCGGTGAACTTCGGACGAGCCGCGACCGCCAGGGAGCGG
>JANNVG010001045.1:0-9441 GCA_031414395.1 Fimbriiglobus sp. | reverse complement strand
GGGCAGCGGCGACGGGCTGGTGCACCAGAACCGCGAGCTGTCGGGCAAGCTGTGGAACAAGGGCGTGGGCAACGCCCTGCGGGAGTGGGACGGGTTCGCCCACGACTGGCCGGTGTGGGAGAAGCAGGTGCAGATGTACCTCGGCGGACACGATTGAGATTTTTTGCCACGGATGGGCACGGATGAAGACACGATCCGAACCAACACAAAAGAGCAATGAGGAAGGCAGGAAGCCAGGAGCGGAAGAGGGGGGGACTCTTCTCCTGCATTCCTGCCTTCCTCATTCTCTGATTTTTGTCTTGAATCGTGCCTTCATCCGCCTTCATCCGTGGCTCCTCTTCTTTCGGGTTTCACAATGAAGAAAGTTGGCTTACTCTGCGGCCGCGAGTGGTCGTTCCCGCCGCGGTTCCTCGACGAAGTGAACAAGCGGAACGCCGGCGTGACGGCCGAGCTGGTGAAGCTCGGCGGCACCCGCATGGACGAGCCGAACCCGTATGCGGTGATCGTGGACCGCATCTCGCACGAGGTGCCGTACTACCGCAGCTACCTGAAGCACGCGGTCTTGGAAGGCGTGCGGGTGGTGAACAACCCGTTCATGTGGACGGCCGACGACAAGTTCTTCGGCGCCAGCCTGTGCGCGAAGCTGGGGCTGGCCCACCCGAAAACCCTGGTGCTGCCGAACAAGGACTACGTGCCCGGCATCGTGCCGAGCGAGAGCCTGCGGAACCTCATGTACCCGCTCGACTGGGCGTGGGTGGCCGAGTACGTCGGCATGCCGTGCATCCTGAAGGACGCGCACGGCGGCGGCTGGCGGGGCGTGTACAAGTGCGACACGATTGATGACCTGATCCACCACTACAACGGGTCCGGCCTGCTGACGATGATCGCCCAGCAGTTCATCCCGTGGGAGCAGTACGTGCGGTGCATGTGCCTGGGGCAGTCGGAAGTGCTGGTGATGCCCTACGACACCCACCACCGCAAGTACATCCCCGACCCGAACTACCTGGGCAAGGAGCTGCACGCCCGCATCGTGACGGACTGCCTGACGGTGGTGAAGGCCCTCGGGTACGACATGAACACCGTCGAGTGGGCGGTACTCGACGGCGTGCCGTACGCCATCGATTTCATGAACCCGGCCCCGGACATGGACGTGAACGCGCTCACGCCCGGCTACTTCGAGTGGTGTGTGAAACACATGGCGGACATGGTGATCCGCATGGCGAACGAGCCGAAGCCGCAGTTGGGCGAACTGCGGTGGGGCAAGCTGTTTTAGGGTCGGCACGCCCGGAGGTGACAGGGCACTTCAGTCCCCGTGGCGGAAGGTGGGCGGGCGCCGTGACCGGGCGTTGAATTGGCGGTGCGGGTTCATTGCTTTCTCACCCCGCCCGCCGGACACTATCCCTTCTCGACTGCCTCCACGGGAACCCCACAGATGACGCCCACCCGCCGAGACCTGTTCCGCGCCGGCGCCGCCGGCCTGTCCGTCGCCGCCCTCGGTTCGACGGCTTCCGCCGCCGCCGACTCCGCCGAGCGGTCGTTCCACTACGACCACATCCTCGGCACCTCCCTCGACGTGTGGGTGGTCGCGTCGGCCACCGCCGCCGCGGTCGCCGAGACGGTCGCGTTGGACGAAATCGAACGGCTGCGAATAGTGTTCAGCCTGCACGACCCAGAGAGCGAGCTGTGCCGGCTGAACCGGGCGAGCGGGCCGTTCAAAGCGTCGGCCGACCTGATGGCCGTCCTCCGCGAGTACGGCCGCTGGGGAGCGTACAGCGGCGGGGCGCTGAGCGCGCAGATCGGCGGCATCACGCGGGCCTGGGACACGGCGAACGGGGGCGAACCCGACGCCGTCGCCCTCGCCCGCGCCGTCCGCCGGATTCAGACGAACGGGTGGACCATCGGCGGCGACGGGTACACCGTCACCCGCCACACCGACCAGCCGTTCAACCTGAACAGCGTGGCCAAGGGGTACATCCTGCAACTGGCGGCGTTCGCGGTGGAGAGCGTGGCGGGCATCTCGGCGGGCCTCGTGAACCTGGGCGGCGACATGGCCGCGTGGGGTGATCGGGAGTGGCCGCTGGGCGTGCAAGACCCGTTCAGCCCGGCCGAGAACGCCCCGCCGCTGGCCCGCATTCGCCTGAAGAATCAGGTCGTGGCGACGAGCGGCGGGTACATGCGGCAGTACACGGCGAACGGCCGCACGCACTCGCACATCCTCGACCCCCGCACCGGCCGGCCGGCCGACGGCGTGGTCAGCGCCACCGTGATCGCGGCGGATTGCGTCACCGCCAACCCGCTGGCCACCACCCTGTGCGTGCTCGGCGTGGCCGACGGGCTGAGGCTGGCCGAGCGGCTGGGTGCCGCCGCGCTGGTCGTCGACGCCGACGGCCGCGAACACCGCACCGGCTCGTTCATCAACTGCGAACTGCCGGGCAAAGGGGCGAACCCCGACCGCGAGGTCGGGGGTGATGAGAAGAAGGCCGACGAGAAGAAGCCGGACGAGGCGAAGAAGGACGACAAGAAGGCCGAGCCGTGGCCGGCCGACTACCAGGTGACGCTGGCCTTCGAGCTGCCGAACATCGGCGGCGGGCGGTACCGCCGGCCGTACGTGGCGTTCTGGATCGAGGACGCGGACGGCAAGGCGGTGCGGACGGTCGCCGTGTGGGGGAACAGCCCGAAGTGGCTGGCCACCATGAGCTCCTGGTGGAAGCTCGGCCAGGAGAACAAGGAACTGTGCAAGGCGGTGTGCAAGGCCACCCGCGCGCCGGGCAAGTACGAGCTGGTGTGGGACGGCAAGGACGACGCCGGCAAGGCACTCCCGCAGGGCACGTACACCGTCAAGCTGGAGGTCCACCGCGAGCACGGCAAGGACGACCTGCAAACGGTCAAGGTGGAGTGCGGGGCGAAGGACGCGAAGGCGACGATGGACAAGAAGGCGGAGGTGAACGACTCGACCGTCGTGTACGCCAAGAAGGAGAAGAAGGACAAATAGGCCGACAGCACTGTAGCCGGGGTCTGTGCCCCCGGTCTCACATTCCGGGGTCACAGACCCCGGCTACAGCAGGGCATTCACGAGTACCTCATGTCGCCGCTCTTCCGCCGGGTGGTCAAGTGGGCCAGGACGGTCCACCTGTACCTCACCCTCTTCTGCCTCGCCCTGCTGCTGTTCTTCGGCGTCACCGGGTTCATGCTGAACCACGAGGGGTGGTTCGTGTCGCCGCACGACAAGGTGGTGCCGTGCGACCTGCCGGCCGACCTGCTCGCCGACCCGGACGCGCACGAGTTGCAGATCGTCGAACTGTTACGGGCGAAGTACGGCGTCGTCGGGTCGCTCAGCACGGTCGAAGACCTGGAAGCCGACGCGACGAAACCGGCCGGCCGGAAGCCGCTGCTCGACGTGTCGCCCGACGAGGTGCGGGCGGTGTTCAAGCGGCCCGGCTCGCAGATCACGGCCGTCATCTACCGTGAGGAGCGGAAGGCGGACGGCCGCACGTTCAAGCCAGGTCAGGGCGAGATCACGTTTCACACCACCGGGGCGAACGGCCTGCTGCTCGACCTGCACCGCGGGAAGGACACGAGCGGGCCGTGGCACTTCGTCATCGACGCCATCGCCGTGGTGTACCTGATCGTGGCGGCCACCGGCATCGTCATGTGGCTGTCGCTGAAGGGGCGCGGCAAGTACGGGCTGTGGGTGGTCATCGCCGGCGTGGTGCTGTCGGTCGCGGTGGTGTGGGTGTTCGAGTTGCTGCTGGTGCGGAACTGAAGTGCTCTGCTCGCTCCGCGAGCGGGTCGGATAAGACCGCTCGCGGAGCGAGCAGAGCACTTTCAGAACCCGGCGGCTCACGCCGCTCGGCTCGCCGTCGGTTTCCACCGCCGCCAGGCCAGCCCGCCGACCGTCACCAGCCCGCACAACAGCAGAATCCCGGCCGGCTCGGGCACGGGGGTGAACACCACCACCAGGTCGCCGCCGAGGTTCCGCCGCAGGACGAACGTGTCGCCGGCCAGCACGTTGCCGGCGGTGAAGTTACTCAGAGCGAAGTCCACGTTGCCCACGCCGTTCGCACTGCCTCCGGCGTTCGCGCCGGTCGAGGTGAAGGTGGTGATGGTGGTGTCGGCGGCCACGTCGGTCGTGCCGATGGTCAGGAAGCCGAGGCCGCTGCCGTTCAGGTCGGCGAGGGTGTAGGTGGTGCTGGTGCGGGTGAACCCGTTGGCCGACAGGGCCACAAAGCTGCCGTCCCGGAGTGTCAGGGTGTGGCTGCCGCCGGTCATGTCCAGTTTGTCGGACGTGCTGGAACCGAGTTCCGCCCGCAGGTTGCCCCCGCCGTTCACCGTGGTGGCGGCCTTCACCCCCAGTGTGCCGAGGGTGGTGCTGGTGCCGCCTTCCAGCGTGCCGGTGCTGTTCACCGTGATGGCCCGGCTGATGGTGCCCGTGCCGCCGAGCGTGCCGCCGTTCACCGTCACCCCGTTCGTCGTGCTCGACAGGCTGCCGTTCACGTACAGCCCGCCGGCGGTCACGGTGGTGGTGCCGGTGTAGTCGTTCGCGCCGGCCAGGGTCAGGTTGAAGGTGGAACTGTTCTTGGTGATGCCGCCGGTGCCGCTGATGACCCCCGACAGCGTGACCGCCCCGCCGCCGGTCCCTTCGACGGTGATGCCGTTGTGCCCGGTGAACGACACGCCGTCGACGGTTTGCGTGGCGACGGTGTTCGTCTGGATGGCGGACGAGATGGTGACGACCCCGTTCCCGTTCTGAACGATCTTCGGCACCAGTACCGACGCCGACCCGTTCGCGTTCTGCCCGAAGTTGAGCGTGCCGCCGGCAATCGTGGTTGCGCCGCTGGAAGTGCTGTTCAGGTTCAGGCGGCTGAGGCGGACGGTGCCCAGGTTGTTGGTGCTGGTGTAACTGGTGGTGCCGGAGTTGTTGAAGTTGAGCACGTTGTTGGCCGTCACCTGCCCGTAGATCGGTAGGATGGGGGCCTCCCCCTGGCTGCTGTTCACGTTGTAAAACGCGCCGGGGTTGGCGATGAGCGTAATCCCCTTGTCCGTCGTCCATCGGCTGCTCGTGTAGTCGCCGATCCCCTCCGACCAGTTGCCGGTGTTGGCCGAACTGCTGCGGGTGCCGTTCCAGTTGTAGTTGTTCCACCCGAGGTCCATGAGGATGGCGATCTCGTACGCCTGGAATCGGCGCATCACGCCGGCGGTGATGCTGGGGTTCATGATGGCGTTCGAGTCGTTCACGTGACTCAGACTGGACCCCGATTCAAACGGGTTGGGGGCGTACAGCGGCACCACCGCGCCGAACACCTCACGGGCATACGCCCCGTTGAAGAACAGCCCATTGGCGGCGGCGTTACCGGCGGTGAACGTGGCCGTCGGCCCGAGGAAGCTGCCGTAGTTCGTCTGCGTCTTGTCGGTGGCGAACATGGCCGTCGGGGTCGTACTCCCGCGGACCATGTTCCGGTTCCACTCGCTGAATGTGCTCTCGGCGTTCAGTGTGGTGGACTGGTTGGCGAAACTGAGGTAGCCGAGACTGTGCCCGATCTCGTGGATGAGCACGCTCACCAAGTCGATTCGGCCGGACAGGGTAGTGTTAGTGCCGGCGACGTCGTAGTGCCAGTCGGTGCGGCCGAAGTTCACCTGCCCGTCCCCGTCCGCACCCGCAAACGGGGTAGCCCCCGCGCGGGCGGCGGTGTACACCCCGCCGTTCGTGAAACTGCCCTCCCCCAAGTTGGGGAAGTTGTTCCCACCAAACGACGCGAGCGTACCGCTCGCCGGCTGGTTCACCGAGTTGTTCCAGGTGAGCGCGACCGTTCCCCGGCCGTCGAGTACGGTGTTCAAGTAGGCGGTCGCCGCGGTCGCGCTGGCTTTCCGCAGTTGCCCGAGGGTGGTGGAGTTCACGGCGGTCGGGTCGGCGAACCCGAAGTTCGCGGGGGTCGTGTTGGTGTCGTCCGAGTACGTGAAGTTCCACGTGATCTGACCGAGCGCTGTGGAGGTGGCGGCGAGCAGAAATACGGCCACGCACAGGAGGCGGCGAGTGGGCATAGCGTGATCCGGTCGAGGCGTTGCGAGTGGCGGAAGTGTACCGAAAGCAGGTTCGACGACCCACCGACTGGCGTGCGAACCGTGCCCAATCAGGTGAGTAGCTTCGCCGCGCGCACGAAATACTGACACCCGCTCCCGACGGTGGTGAACAGCGTCACCCATAACAGTCCGGTTATCACCCAGTCGAGCGTCGGCAGGGCGACAGTCAGCCAGTCGTTCACTTGGAGAGTCTTCAGCAGCAGCACGCCGATGAGCACCGCACACTGGAGGACGGTCTTCAGCTTGCCGGACCAGTCGGCCCCGAACTTCTTGCCGGCCGCCTCCACGATCCCGCGCAGTCCGGTGATGAGAATTTCACGCACCACGATGACCGCGACCACCCACGGGTGAACGCCCCTCCACCACTCCGCGCCGGCATTCGTCGGGATGAGGAAGATGAACGCGGAGGCGATGAGCACCTTGTCGGTGAGCGGGTCGAGCGCGCGGCCGACGGCGGTCAGTTGGTTGAACTTCCGCGCCCACCAGCCGTCGAGCCAGTCGGTGAACGCGGCGATGGCGAACGTGACCAGGCCGACCAGCCACCACTCGGCGGTGATGGCCCAGCACAGCACGGCCGCCAGCGGCACGCGGCTGAGCGACAGCAGGTTCGGCACGGTGAGCAGTTCGGAGCGCATGGCGGCGATTGTATGAAGTGGGCGGTTCGCCCCCTCCGGGCGCGCGGGCGCGGGTGGCGGCTCGCCTGGACACCGCCCCCCGATTGCCTATCATCGATTCTTCCCCCGTGAGGTGCTCGGCCGCTCGTCGGTCGGGCTGAAAAGGGAAGCCGGTGCGAATCCGGCGCAGGGCCGCTGCTGTAATCGGCGAGACCACGAGCCACACGCCACTGCGAGAGCGGGAAGGCGGTTCGCGGTCGGGATGAGCCGAAAGCCAGAAGACCTGCCTCGCGGGATTGCTGTTCGGGGCCTCGGACCCAGGCCGCGGAGCGGAATTCCTGCGCCTGCGTCCGCACGCGCCCGCCCCGCCGTCGGTCCGCCCCGCCGTCTCACCCGGCACCGGTGAGCGAGGCGTTTCCCGATGGTCGAGTTCCGATCCAAGTCCCGTCGTGCCTTCACGCTGATCGAGCTGCTGGTGGTGATCGCCATCATCGCCATCCTCATCGGCCTGCTGCTGCCCGCCGTCCAGAAGGTGCGCGACG
Source organism: Fimbriiglobus sp. (assembly GCA_031414395.1). GTDB lineage: Bacteria > Planctomycetota > Planctomycetia > Gemmatales > Gemmataceae > JALHQU01. Next base: position 2,207 of record JANNVG010001045.1, on the reverse strand, counting down.
CCGCTGCACGCATTCAGGGGGCGAACAACCTGAAGCAACTGTCGCTCGCCGCCCACACCTTCGAGAGCGCCCACCAGACCCTGCCCCCGCACACCGACTCGGCCGTCAGTTGGCCGCAGGGCCGGCACTGGTTCGGCGGCACCACCAGTGCCACCGTCAACCCGTACAACGTGATCGCCACCGACCCGCAGAACGGCATCCTCACGCCGTACTACGAGAACAACACCCGCGTGGCCAAGTGCCCGAAGTTCGAGGCGTACCCCATCGCCCCGGTGTACAACGGGCTGACCGCCGGGTACGCCTACAACCGCCACGTGTGCGTCGAACCGGGGTGGCCGAACCCGGTGAAGGGCCGCACCCTCGTGTCGTTCCAGTCCACGTCGGCCACGTTCCTGTTCAGTGAGGTGGCGCAACTGCAATTGAACGGCACGCTGCAAGAGCCGTTCGGCGGGTACTTCGGCTCGCCGTTCGTGGCGAACAAGGCGATCTCGGCGTTCGCCGTCACCGCCACGCACTTCCGCTTCACCGGCAGGACGACGAACGTGAGCTTCCTCGACGGACACGTCGAAGTCCGCACGCCGGCGAACGTGACTTCGGTGGCCCCGTTCGATCTGGCCGTCTGGAACACGGCCGCGACGAAGTACCAGTTGGGCTTCCTGGCCGACAACGTGACCCCGTCGCCGTACACGGGGGAGTGACCGCTATTCAGGAGCGGCCGGGTTTATCCCGGCCGCTCTTTGTCATCGCCCTTCACCCGTACCGTGGGAATGACGAACAGGATGACGCACACGCCCACCGCCCCCAGGCCGATGGCGCTCCCCTTCGCCCACCACGGCACTTCGGTCAGGAAGATCGCCATCAGCGTCATGAACACGGTGACGCACGACACGGCGGTGACTTTCACCCACAGGCGGATGCCGCGGTGCGACTCCCAATCGCGGATGATGTGACCGAAGAACGGGATGCGGCGCAACAGGCGGTGGAACCAGACCGAACTGCGGTCGAAGAACCAACTGGCGGCCAGCACCCACGGCGTGCAGGGGAGCACCGGCAGGATCCAGCCGAGGACGGCCATGCCCAGGCAGCCGATGCCGAGCGACAGGTACACCCACCGGCGGACGCCGCGGGCTTTCACCGGGAGCGCGGGCGTCCCGCCCGCTTCTGGTTCGTTCACGCCCCCATCCCGCACTCGAGCAGCGTCCACTCACCGTCCGGGGTCGCCTTCACCGTGCCCGCCGCCGCCGGCAGCAGCAGCGTCGTTCCCGCCTTCACCGTCACGTCGCCGATCCGCCCTCGACCGCTGACGCACACCACCGCCGAACACCGCCCCGGTTCGCCCACCGCCGTCGCCCGCTCCGTCTTCGTGCGGTGCAGGGTGAAGTACGGGCAACTGACGAGCAGCTCGCGGAAGCCGTCGGACTGCGGCACCACCGGGTCGCACGGCCCGCTCTCAAAGTTCGAGCAGACCAGCCCTTTGTTCACGTGCAGCTCTCGGCCTTTCCCCGTCTTCGGGTCCACCCGGTCCCAGTCGTACAGGCGGTAAGTGATGTCCGAAGTCTGTTGCACTTCAAACAGGAAGACGTTCGCGCCGATGGCGTGGACGGTGCCGGCTTCGAGGAACAGGCAGTCGCCCGGTTCGGGCGGGAAGCGGTGGAGCAGCTCAGCCGACGTGCCCGTCTCGGTCGATTCGGCGAACAGTGCGGCCGTCATACCAGGCCGAAACCCGGCGTACAACCGGCTGGTGCTCGGGTCGGCGTCGAGCACCACCCACGCCTCCGTCTTGCCGCGCTTGCCCTCGCCTTCGAGCACCACCGCCTGCGTGTCGTTCGGGTGGACCTGCACCGACAGTTCCATGCGCGCGTCGATGAACTTGAGCAGCAGGGGGAAGCGGCCGTCGGCGGGCGGGTGGTCACCGAAGATGGCAACCGGGTCCGCGGCGATCACCTCGCGCAGCGTGCGGCCGGCGAGCGGGCCGTTCGCCACCACCGACTCGTTGCCGGGTACGTCCGACAACACCCACGCCTCGCCGGTCGGGTCGGCCGACGCTTGCTCGCCGAACATCGGCCGCAGCCGGTCCCCGCCCCACAGCATCGACTTGAACAGCGGGCGGAAGGTGAGGGGGTAGAGGGGCATGGCGGTTCACCGTAGAGGACATTGCAAATTGTAGTGCGGGCGAGCCAACGGAGACCCGACCGTGGGGGTGGGGG
>JANNVG010001044.1:0-2937 GCA_031414395.1 Fimbriiglobus sp. | reverse complement strand
CTTCGCGGATTAGTCTCTGGCCCCTCGCTCGCGCGTCGGGCTAACAAGACCACCGTGTTCCCTCCCGACTGTCGGGGGGGGGGCGGCCGAAGTGACAAACGTGGAGTTGGTGAAAGCCGTCACTCGCTGCACGCCGGAGGGACTCGCTTCGGCCCCCGTCCGACTCTCGGCGAGAGTCGGCCACCCGCTCCGAACCGGCGGACTCACGTCGCGCCGTTCGCCCAACGCCCAACGCCCAACGCCCAACACCCGGCGGCTCGCCAACCTGAACCCACTCGCGGGGCGAGTAGGCCACTCCCACACCACTCGCGGAGCGAGTGGACCACGTCCGGCGGCTCGCCCGCCCTTCGCTTCGATGCCGCAAGGGACAGACTGCAAATGCCTTAGCTGATGTTCAACCCGAACGGCTGGGTGGCCCCGCCGAACACGCTGAACGCCGACCGCTGGCCCAGGCCGTTCAGCAGGAACACCTGCCCGCCGGAGTCTTTGCCGGTGGCGGCCAGGATGTCGGTGCGGCCGTCCCCGTCGTAGTCGTCCATCGCCACCCGCAGCCCGCTGATGTACGCCCCCGGGTCGATGACGAACGTGTTCACCAGCGGGGTCGCCTCGGCCGCCGCCGCCCCGTTCGTGACGAGCGTGCGGCCGTTGTACACCTTCAGGTGCGCCCCCGCCGTGCCGGGGCCGAAGGCCACGTCCGCGAACCCGTCGCCGTTGTAGTCGCCGACCGCCACGTACGCCCCGTCGTTCACATTCGGCGAGTAGGCGAAGAAGTCGCCCAGGAACTTGGCCGGGCGGTTGACGGTCAGGCTGCGGCCCTCGTACACGGCGATCCGCGGGCCGCCGCCCGGCCCGGCGGACACCACCAGGTCGGCCCGCCCGTCGGCGTTGATGTCGCCCGCCGCCACCCGCACGCCGCCGCGGAAGGCCACGTCTTCGATGCCCCAGAAGTCGGACATGACCCACGCCGGGTTGCCCGAGCGGAACACCCGCACCCGCGGGCCGCCGCCCTCGTCCGCCCCCACCACCAGGTCGTCCACCCCGTCCGCGTCGAAGTCGCCGGTGGCCAGGAAGGTGCCCCCGCGGAACGCCTCCTCGTACGAGAAGAAGGTTCGCACCTCTTGCCCGGTCCGGCCGTTGAAGATCTTCACCAGCGGGGTGGTGTGCGGGCCGGCGGCGGCCACGATGTCCTTCACCCCGTCGCCGTCGAAGTCGCCGGTGGCCGTGCGGATCGGCCCGGTGTACCCGGCGAACGGCGTGACCGCCCCGCCCACCGCCGTCAGGCTGCCGCCGGTGCCCGAGTACACCTGGAAGGTGCCGTCCGACCCGCCCACCACCACCGGGGTGACGGACGACAGGACGGGCGAGGTGGCGGCCGGCGCGGTCACGACCGCGGCGGCCGGCGGGGTGGCCGACGACACGTCCCAGCCGATGTCCGCGAGGGCAGCGAAGTCCAGGTTCGAGAAGCCGACCCGCGTGCCCGCCTGCACGAACGGTTGCATCGACCCGGTCACGCGGCCGGGCGAGCCTTGCACCCAGTGGCCGGGGTTGGCCAGGCTGATCTGCGGGTTGGTGCCGCCGTTCGCCGTCCGCGCGTTCGCCCCGGTGAACTCGTTCCCGCTGATGAGCGAGTTCCACTGGCCGGCGATGCCGAACCCGAGCACGTGGCCCAGCTCGTGCGTGGCGACGGTGTAGAAGTCGGTCTGTTGGCCGCCGGGGGTGGAAGTGAAGTTCCAGTTGATCGACGGGTCGAAGGCGATCGACCCGCCCCACGCCGAGAAGCCCGGCCGCCCGCGGGTGCGGAGGGTGTCGAACCAGCCCGAGTTGCCGCTCGCCGAATACCCGCCGAACCCGCCCAGCCCGGCCTCGCCGCCGCTCCCGCCGCCGCCGCCCACGAACACGACAATCTGGTCGGCCGCCAGGCTCAGGTTCGGCACCTGCACCTGCTGGCTCGGGTTGCCCGGGTTGAATGTGCTGGCCGTCCAACTGTTCCCGCCGGTCGGGGTGATGGCCGCGAGGTCCACGCTCGCGTTCAGCCGCGACGACAGGTCACGCCCCACTTGCTCGAGGGCCGACCGCCGCGCCGGGTCGTTGAAGAAGCCGTTGTCGAAGCGGAAGTCGAAGGTGATTTGCACGGTGGACGGCACGTCCCGCCCTTCGAGGGATTCCACTTGCAGCGCGCGGAACGGCGACCGGGAACGAACCATTGGTGGCGACCCACAGGGTGATGGGGTGTGTCTGGGCCGAGGGTCGCGGGCCGCGACCGGCCGGAAGGCCGGAGGGGTGCGGGGCGTGTGCCCCGCGGCGGACGGGAGGGGCGGCGACGATGAGGGGGTCGCTGCGACTCGGAAGTGCAGTTCTCTAGGACCGTCCTGCGGGTCGTGTCAAATGTGCCGGTTGTGTTATTTGCAAGGTGTGTAGCGGTGTTAACGAATCTGTTGACACCCGCAAACGCCCGCCACCGTGCGGCGCGATTTTTCGCTGCCGGGACCGACCCAGGGGCCATCCCAGTTTCCGTGAATCGTGAACCCGGAGGCAGGCGAACGGCGTGACGTGAGTCCGCCGGTTCCGGGTGAACCGCGGGCGTCAGCCCGCCGGGTGCTTTCCTCACCCAGGCGGCTCACGCCGCCGGTTCACCAGATCAGAACCGGCGGACTCACGTCACGCCGTTCGCCACCAGATTGAAACTCGGTACGGCACTCGGCCAACCTGCTCATTCCCGAAATCACCCGATTGCGTTTCGGCCCGCCGCCGCGCACAATGAGCGCCTTCTCCCGCCCGCCGTCCGTTCTTCCCACTCGCGGAGTGTCCCCGTGTCGCTGTCCGCCATTCCCCGCCTGCTCGCCGGCCTCGCCGTCGGCCTGCTCCCGGCCCTGCTGCTCGCTCAGCCGCCGAAACCCGCCACCCCCGCCCCCGTCGTCGAGAAGGTCGAGAAGGGCA